>DATLGR010000102.1:0-16176 GCA_035540415.1 Burkholderiales bacterium
CGCCGACGATCGCCCCCGCCGTCATGCGCGGGTTGAGGGAGGAATACGGATCCTGGAACACCACCTGCAGGCTGCGCCGGTGCGGCCGCATTTGCGCCGGCGAGAGCGCGGTGATGTCCTCGCCGCGCAGCCGGATGCGCCCGGCGCTGGGCTCCACCAGCTTGAGGATCGCCTTGCCGGCGGTCGACTTGCCGCAGCCGCTCTCGCCGACGAGGCCCAGCGTCTCGCCTTCGCGCACCGCGAAGCTCACCCCGTCCACGGCGTACACGCGGCCGCGGGGGACCGGGAAATGCTTCTTCAGGTCCTCGACTTCAAGCAGCATGGCGCCAGTGCCAGCACGCGACCGCATGGCCGGGGGCGACCTCCTCGAGCGGCGGCGCCTCGGCGCGGCAGCGCGCGGCGGCGAGGGTGCAGCGCGCGGCGAAACGGCAGCCTGCCGGGGGGTCGACGAGCGAAGGCACCATGCCGGGAATTTCCGCGAGGCGGCCGTGCGCCGCCTGGTGCAGGTGCGGGATCGCCGCCATGAGGCCGCGGGTATAGGGATGGCGCGGCGCGGCGAAGAGCGCCTCCACCGGCGCCTCCTCCACGCGCCGCCCGGCGTAGAGCACCACCACGCGCTGCGCCGTCTCGGCGACGACCCCCAGGTCGTGCGTGATGAGGATCACCGCGGTGCCGAGCTTCTCCTTCAGCTCCCCGATGAGCTCGAGGATCTGCGCCTGGATGGTGACATCCAGCGCGGTCGTGGGCTCGTCGGCGATGAGCACCTTCGGGTTGCAGGCGAGCGCCATCGCGATCATCACGCGCTGGCGCATGCCGCCGGAGAGCTGGTGCGGGTACTGCGCGATGCGCCGCTCGGGCTCCGGGATGCGCACCAGGCGCAGCATCTCGATCGCCCGGGCGCGCGCCGCCGTGCCCGAGAGCCCCTGGTGCAGCGTGAGCGTCTCGGCGATCTGGCGCCCGACCGTCAGGACCGGATTGAGCGAGGTCATCGGCTCCTGGAAGATCATGGAGATCTGGTTGCCGCGCAGCGCGCGCATCTCGGCCGCCGAGCAGGCGAGCAGATCGCGCCCCTCGAAGCGGATGGCGCCCCCGACGATGCGCCCGGGCGGCGGCACCAGGCGCAGGATGGAGAGCGCGGCGACGCTCTTGCCGCAGCCCGACTCCCCCACCACGCCCAGTGTTTCCCCCCTGGCCAGGCGCAACGACACGCCGTCCACCGCGCGCACCACCCCGTCGCGGGTGAAGAACTGCGTCTGCAGGTTGTCGACTTCGAGGACCATCACATGCGCCGCGCGAGGCGCGGGTCGAGGGCGTCGCGCAGCCCGTCGCCGACGAGGTTCACCGCCAGCACGGTGACCGACAGGAACAGGCTCGGGATGATCACCAGATACGGGGCCACCTGGAACAGGTTGCGCCCCTCGGCGATGATGTTTCCCCAGCTCGGCACATTGGGCGGCATGCCGGCGCCCAGGAAGGAGAGGATCGCCTCGATGATGATGGCCGAGGCGCCGATGTAGGTGGCCTGCACGATGAGCGGCGGCACGGTGTTCGGCAGGATGTGGCGCACGAGGATGCGCCAGCCCGGCGTGCCGGCGGCGCGCGCCGCCTCGACGAAAGGCTGCTCGCGCAGGCCGAGCACCACGCTGCGCACCAGCCGCGTCACGCGCGGCACCTCGGCGATGGTGATGGCGAGGATCACGTTGCCCATGCTCGCCCGGGTCAGCGCCATCAGCGCGATGGCGAGGAGGATCGGTGGAATCGCCATCAGCCCGTCCATGATGCGCATCAGGATGGCGTCGGCCAGGCGGTTGAAGCCGGCGACGAGGCCGATGACGAGGCCCGCGACCGTGGCGAAGAGCGCCACCGTGAAGCCGACGAGAAGCGACACGCGCGCGCCGTAGAGCACGCGGCTGTAGATGTCGCGGCCCAGCGGGTCGGTGCCGAACCAGAATTCCTCCCCCGGCGGCCGCAGCCGCTTGATCGGGCTCACCTCCAGCGGATCCACGGTGCCCAGGAGCGGCGCGAACACCGCCGCGACGGCGAGCGCGAGCAGCAGCGCGAGCCCCGCCGCGACGGTGGGATGGCGCCGGAGGGCTTCCCCCGCCCGGCCCGGGCGCGGGAGCTCGAGGACCGCCGCCATCAGTAGCGGATCCGGGGATCGAGCACGGTGTAGCTCAGGTCGATCGCGAGGTTGATCAGCACGTACACCGCGGAGAACACCAGCACCACGCCCTGGATGACCGGGTAGTCGCGCCGCAGGATCGCGTCCACCGTCAGGCGGCCGATGCCGGGAATGGCGAACACGGTCTCGGTCACCACCACCCCGCCGATGAGCAGCGCGACGCCGATGCCGACCGTGGTGACGATCGGCACCGAGGCGTTCTTGAGCGCATGGCCGAGCAGCACGCGGCGCTCGGAGAGGCCCTTGGCGTGCGCGGTGCGGATGTAGTCCTGGCTCAGTACTTCCAGCATGCTGGTGCGCGTCATGCGCGCGAAGAGCGCCGTGAGCGCCCAGCCGAGCGCGAGCGCCGGCATGATCATGTGCGGCAGGAACGCGCCCAGGCCTTCGCGGATGCTCACGTAGCCCTGCACCGGCAGCAGCTCCAGGCGCAGCGCCAGGACGTACATGAGCCCGTAGCCGATCACGAACACCGGGAACGAGAACCCGAGCACCGCGAACCCCATGATGGCGCGGTCGATCCAGGTGCCCGCCTTCCACGCCGCGATGATGCCCAGCGGCAGCGCCGCGCCCAGCGCGACGACCAGTGTGCACAGCGCGAGCGCGAGCGTCGGCTCCACGCGCTGCAGGATCATCCCGGCCACCGGCTGGCGGTTGTAGATCGAGACCCCCAGGTCGCCTTGCAGGACCGCGCCGATCCAGGAGCCGAACTGCGCCAGCAGCGGCCGGTCGAGGCCGAGCTGCGCCCGGACCTTCGCCACTTCCTCCACCGTGGCATGGTCGCCCGCGATCACCGCCGCGGGGTCCCCCGGCGCGAGGTGCAGCAGCGCGAAGATCACCACCGCGACCACCCCCATCACGGGGATGGTCGCGAGGATCCGCCGCCCGATGTAGCTCAGCAACTAGGCTTGCCGCGAGCCGCTACGTCGCCCGGCGCACATTCCAGAAGAACGGCTGCCCGTTCAGCACCCCGGTAAGGCTGCGGCGGTACGCCGTGGGGGGAACCGACTGGCCGAGCGGGATGTACGGCACGTCCTCGAAGGCCTGCACCTGGATGCGGCGCGCGATGGTCTTCTGCTCCTCCAGCGTGGCGGCCTGGAACCACGCCTCGCGCAGCTCCTCGATGCGCGGGCTGGACGGCCAGCCGAACTGCGCCGCCTTGCCGTTGCCGCGCAGGAGGGCATGCGAGGCCGGGTTGAGCTGGTTGTAGCCGCTGTCGTAGATGCAGAAGAGGTTCCACCCGCCCTGCTCCGCCGGGTCCATGCGGATGCGCCGCTGCACCACGGTGGTCCAGTCGATCGCCTGGTAGTCGACGTTGATGCCGATGCGCTTGAAGAGATCCGCCGTCACCTCGCCCATGATCTTGAGGTACGGGATGTCCACGGCGACCAGCATCACGACGCGCTCGCCCTTGTAGCCGGCGGCCGCGAGGTCCTTGCGCACCTTCGCGAGGTCGCGCTTGCTGGTGAGCTTCTCCATGCCCGCGTCGCTCTCGAAGGGCGAGCCGGGCACGAAGTAGCCGACCCGGTCGCGCCACAAAGTCTTGTCGGGTCCGTTGATGGCGATCATGTAGTCGGACTGGGTCACCGCGCCGAGCAGCGCCCGCCGGATCGCCGCGTTGTTGAACGGCGGCGTGAGGTGGTTGAAGCGCATGTAGGCCACGACCCCGGTGGGCAGGATCACGCGCACCTCGATGTTCTTGTTCTTGCGCAGCACCGGGATCAGGTCGGCGTGCGGGGTCTGCAGCCAGTCGAGCTCGCCGCGCTGGAGCGCCGCCGCGGCGGTCGCCGTGTCCTGGATGATCGACCACTCGACGCGGTCGAAGTGCGCCACCTTGGGGCCGGCGGAGACCGCGGGCGTGCCCTGCTTGCGCGGCACATAGCCGGCGAAGCGCTCGTAGACCAGGCGCGCGCCCGGCACGCGCTCGCTCTGCACGAAGCGGTAGGGGCCGCTGCCGATGATCTCGGGCACCGCCTTGAAGGCATCCAGCTTGGCGAGGCGCTCGGGCATGACCATGCAGGGATACACCATGGTCTTGGCGAGCGCATCGGGCAGCATGGGGAACGGCCGCTTCAGGCGCACCGTCACCGTGCGGTCGTTGGTGGCCGCGACCTCGTTCGCCGCCGCCATCAGCGCCTGGCCGAAGGAATCGCGGATGCCCCAGCGGCGGATGCTCGCCGCCGCGTCCTGGGCGCGCACCGGCTCGTTGTCGTGAAAGCGCAGCCCGTCGCGCAGCGTGAGCGTCCAGGTCAGGCCGTCGTTCGAGACGTTGTAGCCCTCGAGCATCTGCGGCTGCGGGCGGTACTGGTCATCCAGCCCGAAGAGCGTGTCGTAGACGAGAAAGGCATGGTCGCGCGTCTGCCACGAGGGCGTGACGATCGGGTCGAAGATGACCACGTCCGCTTCCGGCGAGAAGCGCAGCACGCGCGTGGCCTGCGCGCGCACGATCGCCGGCGCGCCGAGCACCGCCGTGCCGGCCGCCACGGCAGCGCCGCTGGCGAGAAAAGTCCTTCGTTTCATGGATCTCCTCCTTCGTTCAGGGTCGGTCGTCGTTGTTGGTGCGCCGGTCGCCGGCGAGCCAGCGCGCGAGCTCGCGGTGCGCGTCCGCCCGGCGCATGGCCGCGATCGCCTCCACGTCCGGGGCGTCCACGGTGAATTCGAGCCGGATCCCGTCCGGCGAGTTGACGTACAGGGATTCGCAATAGCCGTGGTCGGTGTCCCGGTACGGCAGGCCGGCCTTCTTCAGCCGCTCGCGGATCTCGTCCTGGGTTTTCTTCGTGACCTTGAAGGCGCTGTGCAGCGCCCCGGCGTCGCCGCGCCGGGAGGGCTGCGGCCGGTTCAGCTCCCAGCACTCCTCGTCGGCGTACTGGAAATAGGCGATGGCCCCGCCGTCGGCCATCTCGTAGAAGGTGTGGCAGTAATCGACCTCGCGCCCCACTTCCTGGCGGAACACCCGCTCGCACCAGGTCGCCACCAGCGGGATGCCCAGGACGTCTTCCATGAACTGGCGCGTGCGCTCCTGGTCCTGCACGGCAAACGCCTGGTGATGCAGCCGGAGCGGCAGCTCCGTGAGCGGCTTGGCAGCCATGCCTTCCTCCCTCTCTTTCCCGCGCATCGTTCCCGCGCATCGTAACCGCCGCATCGTACCGCAACTGCGAGCGCAGGAAGCTTCCCACTACGGCTGAGGCCGGGCCCGGTTGCGCGCGAGCATGCTCTGCGTATTCGGGACGTACAGGAGGTGCGCGATCTTGCGCACGTAGTGATCCTCGTGCGGATCGAGCCGGCCATCGGCGTAGGCCACGCGCCAGAGGTGCTCGACCAGCCGGATGCGCTCCTCGGGCGAAAAATCGCGCTTGATCACGCTCACCGGGGCATAGAAGCTCGTGAGCTGCTCGGCCTTCTCCCGTCCCTGCTCGAGCAGCGCCGCGCTCTCCGCCGGCGCCAGGGCGAACAGCTCGCCGAGCGCCTGCACCGCGGCGTCGGTCTCGGCCGCGCGCTGCACGTAGTCCGAGCGGCGCGCCTCGTGCAGCAGCACGGCGACGGCGATCTGCAGGTGGCGGCGCTCGTGGCTGGAGACTTCGCGGGCGCCCGCCGGCGCCGCGGCGAGCACGCGCTTGATCGCTTTCAGCATTTTCCGGCCCCGAGTATCGCATCTCCGGCGCCCGGACCGCGGCAAAGCTTGATCTGTATCAAGCGCCGTGCCCGCGCCGCGGCTAGCCTCGTCCAACGACATCGACCAGGAGGCGATCATGCGACAGAACGTCGGGGTCCTCGATTCCACGCTTCGAGTGCTGGCGGGGTTTGCCCTGCTCTTCGTCCATTTCATCGTTCCCGGACCGCTGCGCTGGGTGGCGTTCGCCGGCTTCCTCGTCGTGGCGATCTCCGGCTTCACGGGCAAGTGCCCGATCTACCGGCTGCTCGGCATCCGCACCTGACGTTGTGCTCGCGCCACAGCGCGCGGCGTCCGCGCGCGGCGCGCGAAGAAGTGCCTTCTCCTTTGCGCAAGGCGAAGGCAGTATCGAGTCATGACGGACAAGCAGGAACCCCTCGGCAACGTGTCGCGGCGCTCGGTGCAGATCGCCTCGGAGATTCTCGGCGGCCACGAGGCCGTCGCCACCTACCTCGGCGTGACGGTCGAGGATGTGACGAGCTGGATCCAGGGGCGCACCGAGCCGGCCTTCGCCCTGTTCCTGCGCATCGTCGAGCTGATCGAGCAAAAGACCGTCAGCGCCGCCCGCACCGCCACGGTGGTCCGCTCGCGGCGCGACGAAGGCCGCTAGGGGCCGGGAGGGCCTCAGGTCTTCAGCCGGTAGCCGGTGCGGAAGATCCACCACACGGCGCCCAGGCAGGCGAGGAAGAACGCCGCCGTCATCGCCAGGCTCAGGCCGACGTGCACGTCGGCCACCCCGTAGAAGCTCCAGCGGAAGCCGCTCACCAGGTACACCACGGGATTGAACAGCGTCACCGTCTGCCAGAACGGCGGCAGCAGGCTCACCGAGTAGAAGGTCCCGCCGAGGAAGGTGAGCGGCGTGATGACGAGCAGCGGCACGAACTGCAGCTGCTCGAACCCCTCGGCCCAGATGCCGATGACGAAGCCGAGCAGGCTGAAGGTGACGGCGGTGAGCACGAGGAACGCGACCATCCAGACGGGATGGGCCACCTGCAGCGGCACGAAGAAGCCCGCGGTCACCAGGATGAGCACGCCGAGGAGCACGGACTTGGTGGCCGCGGCGCCGACGTAGCCGATCACGATCTCGAGCGGCGACACCGGCGCCGAGAGGATTTCGTAGAGCGTGCCGGCGAAGCGCGGAAAGAAGATGCCGAAGGAGGCGTTCGACACGCTCTGGGTGAGCAGCATCAGCATCACCAGCCCGGGCACGATGAAGGCGCCGTAGGGCACGCCGTCGATCTCGGCGATGCGCTGGCCGATGGCCGCGCCGAACACGACGAAATAGAGCGACGTGGACAGCACCGGCGACACCACGCTCTGCAGCAGCGTGCGCCGCGTGCGCGCCAGCTCGTGCAGGTAGATCGCCCGGATGGCGCGCAGGTTCATCGGCCCTGGCGCACGAGGTCGACGAAGATCTCCTCGAGCGAGCTTTGCGTCGTGTGCAGGTCCTTGAAGGCGATGCCGGCGCGCGCCAGGTCGTCCAGCAGCCCCGTGATGCCGGTGCGCCCGGCCTGGGTGTCGTAGGTATAGACGAGCTCGGTGCCGCCCGCGGCGAGGGCGAGGCGGTGCGCCGCGAGCTCCGGCGGCACCGCCGCGAGCGGCCGGTGCAGCTGAAGCGTGAGCTGCTTGCGGCCGAGCTTGCGCATGAGCTCGGCCTTGTCCTCGACCAGGATGATCTCGCCGCGGTTGATCACCCCGACGCGGTCGGCCATCAGCTCGGCCTCCTCGATGTAGTGGGTGGTGAGGATGATGGTCACGCCCGCCTCGCGCAGGCGCCGCACGGCCTGCCACATGTCCTGGCGCAGCTCCACGTCCACGCCGGCGGTCGGCTCGTCGAGGAACAGGAGCTGCGGCTCGTGCGCCAGCGCCTTGGCGATGAGCACGCGCCGCTTCATGCCGCCCGAGAGCGTCATCATGCGGTGGTGGCGGCGGTCCCAGAGCGTGAGGTCGCGCAGCACGCGCTCGAGGTGCGCGGGATCGTCGGGCCTGCCGAAGAGCCCGCGGCTGAAGCTCACGGTGTCCCACACGCGCTCGAAGGCGTTGTTCGGCAGCTCCTGCGGCACGAGCCCGATCATGGCGCGCGCGGCGCGGTAGTCGCGCTGGATGTCGTGGCCGCCCACGGTCACCTGCCCGGCCCCCGGCCGCACGATGCCGCACACGATGCTGATGAGCGTGGTCTTGCCGGCGCCGTTGGGTCCGAGCAGCGCGAAGATCTCGCCGCGACGGATTTCCAGGTCGATGCGCTTCAGCGCCTGGAAGCCAGAGGCGTAAGTCTTGGACAGTCCGCGGATGGAGAGAATCGACATGCGGCCGGAGCGGCCGCTATTGTCTCAGGCGCCCCGCCCGAGCGCGTGCATCAACGTGGCGACGTCGACCGGTTTCGCCAGGTGCGCGTCGAAACCCGCCTCGGCGGTGCGCCGGCGGTCCGATTCCTGGCCCCAGCCGGTCTGCGCGATGATCCGCACCTCGCGCGCCTCGGGCATCGAGCGCAGGTGGCGCGCCACCTCGAAGCCGTCCATGCCGGGCATGCCCAGGTCGAGCAGCACCACGTTGGGCCGGTACTGCGCCGCCTTGCGCAGCGCCTCCTGCCCGCTGAACGCGCAGTCGGCTTCGTGGCCCAGCACGCGCAGGAGCTCCGCCTGCGTCGAGGCCGCATCCACGTTGTCGTCGACCACCAGGAAGCGCTGGCGCCGCTCCTCGCCGGACGACGGCCGCGCGGCGTGCTCATCGCGTGCGCCGGCCCTCGCGAGCGGCAGGCTCACCAGGAAGGCGCTGCCCAGCCCCCGCCCGGCGCTTTCGGCGTGGATGCGCCCGCCGTGCAGCTCGACCAGCATGCGCGCGAGCGACAGCCCGACGCCGATGCCCGCGGGCATGCCGCGGCGCGGCTCGCGGATCTGCATGAACGGCTCGAAGATGCGCGAGAGCATGTCCGGCGCGATGCCGATGCCGTTATCCGCCACCCTGAGGTGCGCTTCGCCCTCGATCGCCCCGGCGTGCACGTCGATCCGGCCGCCCGGCGCGGTGTAGCGCGCGGCGTTGTTGAGGAGGTTGCCGATCACCTGCGCCAGGCGCACCGGATCGCCGTCGACCCACAGCGGCGACTCCCCCAGGCGCAGCCGCAGCGCGTGGCCTTTCTGCTCGATGAGCGGCCGGCTGCCGAGCGCCGCCTCCTCGATGACCGCGCGCAGGTCCAGCCGCTCGCGGCGCAGCTCGATCTTGCCGAACGTGATGCGGCTCATGTCGAGCAGATCGTCCACCAGGCGCGCCAGGTGGTCCACCTGGCGGTCGACGATGTCGCGCGCCGCCTGCAGCTCGGGCTCCGGCGGGCCCTTGAGGCGCATCAGGCTCACCGCGTTGCGGATCGGCGCGAGGGGGTTGCGCAATTCGTGCGCCAGCATGGCCAGGAATTCGTCCTTGCGCCGGTCGGCTTCCTTCAGCGCCTCGACCGCGCGCACGCGCTCGGTGACGTCGGTGAGGAGCGCCGCGACGCGCTCCCCGCCAGGGCCGTCGAGCGGCACCGCATAGAGCTCGAACCAGCCGCCGCGCCCGGGCCGCGCGTAGCGCACCGGCTTGCCCTCCGCGAGGGCGTTGGCGGCGGGCGCCAGCCACGCCGGGTCCGCGTCGAGACCGCTGCGGCGAAAGGCCTCATTTGCCTCGACGACGCGCCCCTGCTCCACCACGCAATATCCCGCATCAAGCGCCTCGATCAGCTTGCTGAAGGCCTGCGGCTCCATGGCATCCATGAGCCATGGTAAGCAACGGACAGACCCGGACCTTCAGAGGGTGAAGCGCAGGGCCGAAAGAAGCGCCCCCGGCAGCCGGGCGGCGTGCGTCGAGCGCTCCCCGTAGGTGGCCGGATCGACAAGCCATTCCCGCTCGCGGGTAAGCTCGACCAGATTTTCCCCGAGCATGCGGTAGAGGTCGTCGTCGAAACGCATCGGCGCCACGGGGCCGGCGATGCGCCCGCGCTCCACCCAGAAGGTGGCAAAGCGGGTCATTCCGGTGATGCGGGCCGCGGGCCGGTCGGAATAATTCAGGTACCAGAGATTGCTGATGTAGAGGCCGCGATCGAGCGCCGCGAGGACTTCCCCGGGCGCGAGCGCGCCCGGGGCGAGCTCGGGGGCGAGCGGGCTCTCCGCGCCGCTGGCCGCGTTGGTGGCGAGACCGTATTCGCGCGCCGAGCGCGGCGAAACCAGCGCCTCGCCGAGCGCACCGGCGACGATGAGCGGCACCCGCGGCGGCTTGACGAAGCCTTCGGACTGGAATGCCGGCGCTATGCCCTCGGCGATGTGCTCCGCGAGATCGATTTTTGCAGACAGGCGCGCGCCTTCCTGCATGCGCAGCAGCGGGCTTTGCCGGGTCGCGCGGGCGCGCGCCGAGAACCCGCCCCACGCGAGCAGTCCCACCAGCTCCTCGAGCGCCCGCGGCGCGAGGAAGGCTCGGTATTCCCCGGGCGCGAGGAGGCGGCGCGGCGCGCCGAGATGGCCGAGCGCCTGCGCGGCATCGTCCATGCGCCGGGCGAGCTCGCCCGCGTCCCAGTCGAAGCCGGCGTAGCCGGCCTTCGCGGCGAGGTCGGCCTCGCGATGCAGGCTCCAGTCGAAATTGAAGCCATCCACCTCGTGCCAGTTGCGCTGGCCGAGCGAGTTGGCGAACCCGCGGTAGAGCGTGCCCGCGGCGTAGAAGCCGACCAGATCGCGTCCGCCGGCCGCGGCGATGATCGCTCCCACCGCCTCCTGCGCGGGGGCGAGGCGGCCGCGGCGCGCCACGTCGGTGGAGCACGGCGCCTCATTCACGAGGAGCCACGGATCCTCCGGCAGCCCCTCCAGCGCGCGGCGCACCGCGCCAAGCGCGGTTTCGGCGCGCGCCGTATCCTCCGCCGTCCCGGCGAGCACGAGCGTGGCGCCGGCCTGCCGGCGGCTGCGGACCAGGCGCAGCGAAAGAAAGCGCTGCTCGACGCTGCCCGCCTGGCGCACGCGCGCGCGGTTGAAGCGCACGAAGTCGGAACGCTCGGCGCTGAAGCTGCAGAGCAGGAGCTCCCCCGGCGGGAGCCGGCGCCCCAGGTGCTCGGCGAGATCGAAGAAATGCTCTTTCACGCAGGGTTCGAAACTTGCTGGATGCGCGCCATGCTGCCGTCCACCGTACGCATCAAGGCGCGCATCCGTGAGGATACCGTGCACAACGTGATGCGCTACCGCGGCGCGCCGCGCGAGGCGATCGAGCGGCGCCTGCGGCACCTCGAGCGCGAATGGGACGTCGAGCGCGCGCTGCAGGCGCACGCCGCCGCCACCGCGCTCGCGGGACTGGCGCTCGGCGCTTTCGTGCACCGGCGCTTCCTCCTGCTGCCGGCGGCGATGGGCGCGTTTCTCCTGCAGCATGCGGTGCAGGGATGGTGCCCGCCGCTGCCGCTCTTTCGCCGGCTGGGATTCCGCACGCGCAGTGAAATCCAGGCGGAACGGCGCGTGCTCGCCCGGCTGCGCCCGCGGCCGGTCTGATATCGTAGCGGCCGGCCTGGTCCAAGGAGGCAAGCATGGAACTGACGGTCCGCAGCGACCTCACGGAGGCGCACGAAAAAGCGTGGGCGGCGATCGCCGCGCCGGGCACGTGGCTGAGCGGGGCGCGGCGGGTCGCCGTCGCCGCCGAGATCCGCAAGGCGGCGAGCTGCCCGCTGTGCGCGCGCCTCAAGGCGTCGCTGTCGCCCAACGTGGGGGCGCACGAGACGCCCGAGATCGAGCTCATCCACCGCGTCACGAGCGATCCCGGGCGCCTGTCGGAATCCTGGGCCCAGTCGGTGCTCGCCCGCGGCCTCCCGGAGGGCGAGTACATCGAGATCGTGGGCATCGTCGCCATGGTCATGATCATGGACACCTTCGATCGCGCGCTCGGCCGGCCCGAGCGGCCGCTGCCCGCGCCGCAGCCCGGCGAGCCCACGCGCTACCGCCCCCCGGGCGCGAAGAAGCAGGCGGCGTGGCTGCCGCTCGTCGAGCCGCAGGACGTCTCGGAGTCCGACGGCCCGATGTACCCGAGTCCCAAGGCGGGCTACATCTACCGCGGGCTATCGCTCGTGCCGCAGTCGCTGCGCGACTACTGGGCCCTCGCCAACTGCCATTACATGCCCGGGCAGTACATCTACCAGTTCGACCAGTCGATCCGCGCCATCGCGCGGCCGCAGATGGAGATCATGGCAGCGCGCGTCTCGGCGCTGCATCAATGCGCGTATTGAACGACCGCACACTCCTACATGCTCCGTGAGAGCATGCACATCGGCGGCAAGGAAGTGGACGTGAGCGGCGTCACCCGGGGCTTCGAGCAGAGCGTGGACATCCCGCACGCCGCCGAGCTGGTGGCGTTCGCCGAGGCGGTGGTCGCGCGCGACGCGCCGGGCACCGCGGCGGCGCGCGAGAGCCTTCGCCGCCTTCTGGGAGACGCAGGGCTCGTCGACTCCGCGGCGATCGTCGCCGCGTTCCACGGCTTCGTGCGCATCGCGGACTCGACCGGCATTCCTTACACCACCGCCGCGGGCGGCAAGGACGCGCCCGACATCCGGGAGCAGGCGGGCGTCAACGACTTCTATCGCGTCCGGGGTCAGGCCCCGGTTAGGGGCTCATGAAGCGAAGCGCCCTGGGCACCCACGGCCCGTCGGGCTCGCCGGCGGCGTAGCTGGCGCCGAAGTGGTTGCGGCCGGCGAGCACCAGGCGCTCGACCGGCACGCCGCGGCGGCGCAGCGCCGCCTCGAACGTCTCGGCCTGGCGCATGAGGTGCGGAAAGTCCTGGTCGCCGTGCGCGAGCAGGAAAGGCGGCAGCGGCGGCTCGAGGCGATGCAGCGGGCTCGCGTCGCGCTCGGCGCCGCTGCCCTCCGGGCCGAGGAACCGCGGCCTCACCGATAGGCCGCTCCCCTCGGTGAAGTCGAACACGCCGGACACGGGCAGGCAGCCGGCAATGGCGGCGCGCGGCACACCCCGTGCGGCCTGCCAGTCGCCGCGCACGGCGAGCAGCGCCGCGTAGTGGCCGCCGGCGGAATGCCCGCCGAGGAACAGGCGCCGCGGCGCGAGGTGCTCGAGCGTCCACTTCACGGCGCGCGCGCAATCGTCGAAACCGGTCGGGAATACGTGGCGCGGGGCGAGGCGGTAGCCGGGCGACACGAGCGTGACGCCGCCCGCAGTCAGCGCCGGTGCCATGAACGCCATCCACTCCTTGTAGCCCGAGGTCCAGCCGCCGCCGTGCCAGAACACGAGCACCGGCGCTTCCGGCCGCGGCGCTCGAAAGACGAGAAGGCGCTGGTAAGGGTCGTCGCCGTAGGCGAATTCCTCGCCCTGCACGCCCGCGCCGCGGCGCCAGCATTCTGCGCCGTAGCGCTCGCCGGCTTCGGACAGCGGCTCCTGCGGCGGATAGTCCTCGCGCTTCATCGCTTCTCCTCCAGGGCGTCGAGCACTCGCTCGGGGGTCATCGGCAGCCGGCGCGGGCGCGCGCCGGTGGCGTTCCAGATGGCGTTCGCGATCGCGGGCGCCGCCCCGACGAGCGAGGGCTCGCCCACCCCCTTCGCGCCCACCGGATGCATGGGCTCGGGATCCTCCAGCACGATGGCGTGGATCTCGGCGGGCGCGTCGAGCAGCCCCGGCACCTTGTAGTCGGCGAGCGTGGTGGTGGTAAGCCAGCCCTCCTCGTTCCACTGCATCGCCTCGGTGAGCGCATAGCCCATGCCCTGCACGAAGCCGCCCTGGATCTGGCCTTCGCAGCTCCCCGGGTTGATGGCGCGGCCCACGTCGTGCGCGCACCAGGCGCGCCGCACGCGCACCGCGCCCGTGCCCTCGTCCACGTCGACCTCCACGCAGTGCGCGCCGAAGGTGTAGACGCCGAGGTTGGCGAACGCGAGGCGGTGGATCGTCGCGCGCTTGGGGTCGAAGCGCGGCCCGTCGAACACGAAGCTGTTCGTGGCGACGAGCGGGCCGCCCGCCTGGAACAGCGAGCGCAGCGCGATGTCCTTGAACGTCACCGCCTTGGGCACGCCCTTTACGCCGATGGCGCCGCCCGGGCGCAGCTCGAGGTCGGCCACCGCGCACTCGAGCAGCTCGCCCGCGTGCTCGAACATCCGCTCGCGCAGCTCCACGCTCGCCGCGGCCACCGCGCGGCCGGTCATGTAAGTAGAGCGGCTGCCTGCGGTCTTCCAGTTGTAGGGCGACAGATCGCTGTCCTGCTGCGCGGAGCTCACGCGCTCGATCGGCAGGCCGAGCGCGTCGGCGCAGATCTGGACCAGCACCGTGTCCGAGCCCTGCCCGATGTCGACGCAGCCGGTGGCGAGCGCGATGGAGCCGTCGGTGCGCAGGTGCACGGTGGCGGCGGTGCCCATCAGCCCGGACACGTGCGACATCGCCGAGTAGCCCACCCCGCGGCGCGTGCCGGGCAGCGGCGGCAGCGGCGGCGCCGCGCGCTGCGCTTCGCGCACCCGCTCGAGGCACTCGCGCAGCACGCAGGAGGGCACCGGCTGGCCGCCGAAGGCGTGATCGTTCGGCCGCAGCGCGTTCTTCAGGCGCAGCGCCACCGGGTCCATGCCCAGCTTCGCGGCGAGCTCGTCGATCTGCGACTCCCCCGCGAAGCTCGCCTGCGGGTTGCCGAAGCCGCGGAACGACCCCGCGCGCAGCTTGTTCGTGTAGACAGCCTGGCCCTGCGCGCGCACGTTGGGAATGCGATAGGGCCCGCGCGACATGAGCAGCGCGAACGCAAGCACCGGCGGGCTCTCGTCGGCGTACGCGCCGCCGTCGAGCAGGATCCGCACATCGCGGGCGAGCAGCGTGCCGTCGCTCCGCGCGCCGGTGCGCATCCAGATGCGCGCCGGGTGGCGCGAGCGCTGGATCTCGAAGTCCTGCAGCCGCGAGAGCACCAGCTTCACCGGCCGCCGCGCGGCGCGCGCGAGCCAGGCCGCGATGGAGTGAATGTTCGAGGCGTGCTTGCCGCCGAAGGCGCCGCCCACGCGGGTGGCGATCACGCGCACGCGCGCCATCGGCTCGCCGAGCTCCTCGGCCACGCGCTGCTGGATGTGGTGCACCGACTGGCAGGTAGCGTGCAGCGTGATGCGGCCGGCGGCGTCCACCTCGGCCAGGCACCCGTTCGGCTCGAGGTACAGGTGGTGCTGCGCCTGCGTCTCGAAGCTGCCTTCCACCACGGCGTCGCACTCGGCGAAGGCGCGCTCCACGTCGCCTTCGACGATGGAGGTCTCGAACACGATGTTGCCGCGGCCGCCGCCGTCCACCGTCTTGACGTAGGCGCCGAGCTCCTCGTGCAGCAGCGGCGCGCCCGGGGCGAGCGCCTCGTCGATGGACAGCACCGCGGGCAGCGGCGCGTAATCCACCTCGATCGCGGCCGCGGCACGGTGCGCGGTGGCGGCATCGACCGCGGCGACCGCGGCCACCGGCTCGCCGACGTAGCGCACCTTGCCGCGCGCCACCATGCCCTCGTCCTTGATGATGCCGCCCGAGCGCGGCCCCTGCAGGTCCGCGCCCGTGACGATGGCCTTCACCCCCGGAATGGCGCGCGCGGCCTCCAGCCGGTAGCCCAGGATGCGGGCGTGCGCGTGCGGGCTGGTGAGGATCGCGGCGTGCAGCATGCCGGGGCGATACAGGTCGTCGGCGTACTGCGCGCGGCCGCTCGCCTTGTCGGCCGCCTCGAGCCGCGGCGGGCTCGCGCCGATGGCGCGGTTACTGTCGTTCATTTCGTTTCTCCGGCGAGCCGCTCGGCGGCGGCGACGATCTTCACGTACCCCGAGCAGCGGCACAGGTTGCCCGCAAGCGCCTCGCGGATCTCGTCGCGGCTCGGCCGGGGGCGCGCGGCGAAGAGCGCGGTAAGCGCCATTACGAAGCCCGGGGTGCAGAAGCCGCACTGGATGGCGTTCGCCTCGACCAGCGCGCGCTGCACCGCCGAGAGGCCGCGCTCGTCCGAGACGCCCTCGACGGTCGTCACCGCGCGGCTGCCCACGTCGACGGCGAGCGTGAGGCAGGCGCGCGCCGGACGGCCGTCGAGCAGCACCGTGCAGGCGCCGCAGACACCGTGGTTGCAGCCGCGCTTGGTACCCGTGAAACCGAGCGCGTCGCGCAGCGCTTCCAGCAGGGTCGCGCTCGCCGGGGCGAGGAGGTCGCGGTCCTCGCCGTTCACGCGCAGGACGGTATGCAGTTTCATCGCTTTGTGTCCTCCAGGGCCGCACGCACGGTGCGGCGTACGAGCTCGGGCAGCACCTTGCGGCGGTACGCGCCCGAGGCGCGGTGATCCGAAGGCGGATCGCAGCGCGCGGCAAGCGCCGCGCCGGCCTCGAGCGCTTCGTCGTGCCGCAATCCGGTCT
>DATLGR010000103.1:0-1675 GCA_035540415.1 Burkholderiales bacterium
CACCATGGCGGCGATCGACGTTTTTCTCTTCACGCGCTTTCGCAAGGCGGGCTGGCTCTAGGGCGCGGTTTTCAGGACCGCGGCGACCGTGCCGAAGAGCTCGTCGAGGTGGCGCTCCTCGGCGATGAGCGGCGGGCAGAACGCGAGCGTGTCGCCGATCGGCCGCACGAACACGCCGCGCTCCCAGCAGCGCTCGAAGGCCTCGTAGCCGCGCGCGCCCGGCGCGCCGGGACGCGGCGCGAGCTCCACGGCGCCGATGAGGCCGATATTGCGGCAGTCCTCGACCTGCGGCAGGCCGCGCAGCGAGTGCACGCCCTCCTCGAAGGCGCGCTCGAGGCGCTGCGCGCGCTCGAAGAGGCCTTCTTCCTCGTACGTATCCAGGGCGGCCATTGCCGCCGCGCAGGCGAGCGGGTGCCCGGAATAGGTGTAGCCGTGGAAAAACTCCATCCCGGCCGCCGGGCTCGCCATGAAGGCGTCGTGGATGGCGTTACGCACGATGACCCCGCCGAGCGGCACGGCTCCCGAGGTGACGCCCTTCGCGAAGGTAATGAGGTCGGGCGTCACGCCGAAGCGCTGCGCGGCGAACGGCGCGCCCAGCCGTCCCCAGCCGGTGATCACCTCGTCGAAGACGAGCAGGATGCCGTGGCGCGTGCAGAGCTCGCGCAGGCGCGCGAGGTATCCCGCGGGGGGCACCAGCACGCCCGCCGAGGCGGCCACCGGGTCGATCACCACCGCGGCGATGTTCGAGGCGTCGTGCAGCGGGATGATGCGCTCCTCGAGCTCGTCGGCGAGCTCCGCGCCCTGGTCGGCGCAGCCGCGCACGAAGCGCCGCTTCTCCGGCTCGTGCGTGTGGCGCAAGTGGTCCACCCCGGGCATGAGGACGCCCGCATAGGCCCGTCGGTTCGCCGGGACGCCGCCGAGCGAGGTGCCGCCGAGGTTGACGCCGTGGTAGGAGCGCTCGCGCCCGACGAAGCGCGTGCGCGTGCCCTCGCCCCGCAGGCGATGGTAGGCGACGGCGATCTTGATCGCGGTGTCGATCGCCTCGGAGCCGGAGTTGGTGAAGAAGACATGCTCCATCCCGGGCGGCGCGAGGGCCGCGATGCGCTCGGCAAGCCGGAAGGGCAGCGGGTGCCCGAGCCCGAACGACGACGCGAAGTCGAGCTCGCCGGCCTGGCGGCGGATCGTCTCGACGATGCGCGGCCGGGAATGACCGGCGTTCACGCACCACAGCGTGGCAAGCCCGTCGAGCACGCGCTCGCCCTGCACCGTGATGAAGTGCATGTCCTTTGCCGCCGCGATCAGCCGCGGCTTCGCCTTGAAGCGGCGGTTGTCGGTGAACGGCATCCAGTAGTGCCGCAGCTCGAGGCTGTCCATGGTCGGGAGATCGCGCGCGCTCATGACGCGTACCCTACTCCCCGCATTTGACAGCCCGGCGCTCGCGCGGGTTGCGGCGAACGGACTACAGCGCGAGCTGCGCGTGTAACAAATCCCACGGCACGGCCACGCGGCCTTCGGCGTCCTTCTCGATCAGCCCCAGCGCCGTCAGCTGCGCGACGTCGGTGTGGACGTTCTTGTAGTCGCGGCCGAGCCGCCGCGCGAGCTCGTAGATGGACAGGGGCCCCGCCTGCCGCAGCGCGGCGAGCAGCGCCCAGCGCGCGGGCGACAGGCGCTTCAG
>DATLGR010000104.1:0-5129 GCA_035540415.1 Burkholderiales bacterium
CCTCGGGCTCGACCAGCCCCAGCCCTCCCGGAAAAGCCGGCGCAAGGTCCTGCGCGATGCGGCTGCGGAGCGCCGGGTCGGCGCCGCCGATGAACGCGACGCGCACCGAGCGCGCCGCGAGGCGGTTCTCCAGCGCCACCCGCAGCGTGGCGGCGAGCGAGCCCGGCGTGGGCGCGACGCTGCGGTGCAGGGCGCGCCGCAGCGCGGCCAGCTCGGCACGCACCGGCGTCCAGTCGCCGCGCTTCGCCGCCCGCGCGACCAGGCGCAGGTCGCGCCGCGCGCGCCACAGCCGCCCGAGGCGCTCGATCGCGCCGCGCGGGTCGCGGTGCCACAGCTCGGCGAGCCGCTCGCCACGGGCCTCCCCGAGGCTCTGGCGCTCGAGCGCCTCGAGCAGCGTGTACGCGAACAGCGCCGACGGGGTCCCGGCCAGCAGATCGCGGCCGCGCAGCAGCCGGCGCCGCGCGCGGAAGTAGTCGCCCAGCGCCTGCACGCCGAGAAAGCGGGGCCGTCCGCGCTCGTCGGTCCAGGCGAGCACGAATTCCCAGCGCTGCGGCTCCACGCGGGCGAGCTGCACGAGCTTGAGGTCGAAGTCCTGGCAGAAGCGGGCGACATGGCGCGGCATGCCGCCGAAGGCGTCCGGCGCCACCGCGAGCGTGACGTCCTCCTCGCCGAGCAGCCGATGGGCGACGCCGTCGCTGCGCAGCCGCTCGAGTAGCGCTTCGACGACGTAGGCGCGCTCGTCCATCCGCGATCAGCCCCGTGAAGGCTGCGGAATCGCGCCGGCGCGCGGTAGCGACGCGCAACGGCGCTGACATAGAATCGGCGCGCCATGACCCCCACCCGTGCCGCGATCCTTCCGCTCGCCTTCGTGCTCGCCGCGGCCGCGCCCGAGGCGGCGCGCGCGTTCGAGACGGTCGACACCCTTCCCTGGCCCTCGCGCGGCCGCTTCCCCGCCTATCCGGCGGACCCGACGTATCCGACCGGCTTGTCGGCGCAGGCCGGCGTGATGCGCGACAACAACCTGTTGCGCCGGCAGATCGGCGCCGAGAGCGACACCGTCACGCGCCTGGGCGTCGGCCTGCGCCACGAGGCGCGCGTCGTGGGCCGCCAGCGGGTGCGGCTCGATGCCAACGGGGATTTCTACAAGTTCGACCGCTTCGACCAGCTCGACCATTTCGCCTACTCCGCGCTCGGACGCTGGGACTGGGAGATCGGCAATGACTATGCCGGCACCGTGCTCGCCGCGCGCGAGCGCCGCCACGTCGACTTCGGCGACGCCGGCATCGCGCGCCGCGACCTGGTGACGCTGAGCCGCGTGGGCGCCACCGGCGGCGTGATGCTCACCCCGCGCTGGCGGCTGCGCGGCGGGCTTGCCGGATTCTGGGCCGAGCGCCCGGTGCGCCGCGACGCCGAGACGCGCGGCGTGACCGCCACGGTCGGCAGCGACTATGTGACGCCGCTGGGCAACGCGCTCGGCGCCGAATACCGCCATACGCGCGCCAACGTCCCGGCGGGCGAGTTCATCGATCCGGCGGGGGTTTTCGTCGACAACGATTCCATCGAGCACGAGCTTTCCCTCGTCGCCACCTACCGGCCCGGGGCACAACTGCGCACCGAGGGGCGCGTGGGCTATACGCGGCGCGATTACACCATGCTGCCGGGCCGCGATTTCAGCGGCGCCACCTATCGTGCCGCGGCCGAGTGGTTTCCCGGCAACAAGACGCTGCTCGCCGCGGAGGCCTACCGCGAGCCGCGCTCGATCCTGGACATCGCGGCGAGCCACGTGGTGGTGCGCGGGCTCGCCTTCGGGCCGAGCTGGGCGGTGACCAACAAGCTGGTGCTCTCGGCGCGCCTGGTGCGCGAGCGGCGCACCTACGAGGGCGACCCCGCCCTGGTGCTGGTTCCCGGAACGCCGTTGCGCGACGATCTCCTGCACGTACGGCGCCTGGGAATCGGCTGGGAGCCGGCCCGCCACTGGCACGTCAGCGCGGCGATCGATCACGGCGAGCGCGACTCCAACCTCTTTCCCTTGAGCTACCGCTACACCGCGACGACCCTCAACGTCGCCTGGCGCTACTAGGCCCCCTGCCGGCCATAGGCGTCCTCGAGGCGCACGATGTCGTCCTCGCCGAGGTAGCCGCCCGACTGCACCTCGATGATTTCCAGGGGCAGGCGGCCCGGGTTTTCCAGGCGATGCCGGGTGCCCGGGGGGATATACGTCGATTCGTTCTCGGTGAGGAGGAACGTCTCTTCGCCACGGGTAACGCGCGCCGTGCCGCGCACCACGATCCAGTGCTCGGCGCGGTGGTAATGCAGCTGCAGCGAGAGCGCGGCGCCGGGCTCGACCACGATGCGCTTCACCTGGAAGCGCTCGCCGCGCTCGATGCTGTCGTAGCTGCCCCAGGGCCGGTGGACCTTGCGGTGCGCAAGGCATTCGCCGCGCCCATCCGCCTTGAGCGCCGCCACCAGGCGGCCCACGGCCTGCGCCTTGTCCTTGCGCGCCACCATCACGGCGTCCGGCGTCTCCACGACCACCACGTCCTCGAGCCCCACGCAGGCCACCAGCCGGTGCTGCGCGAGCACGAGCGCGTCGCGCGTGTCGGCGAGGTGCACGTCGCCGCTCGCCACGTTGCCCTGCGCGTCCTTGCGCCCCACCTGCCAGAGCGCATCCCAGGCCCCCAGGTCCGACCAGCCGGCCTCCAGGGCGACCACCACGGCCTCGGGGCCGCTGCGCACGCCCTCGGCGCCGACCAGGCGCTCCATCACGGCGTAGTCGATGGAATCGCTCGGGCACTGCTCGAAGGCGCCGGGCTCCACGCGCAGGAACGCGCCGTCGCGCCGCACTTCGCGGCAGGCACGCTCGCAGGCGGCCAGGATGTCCCCGCGCAGGGTGCCGATAATGTCGATCCACACCGAGGCGCGCACCGCGAAGATGCCCGCGTTCCAGAGATAGCGCCCGGAGGCGAACAAGGCCTGCGCGGTGGCCGCGTCGGGCTTCTCGACGAACGCTTCGATGGCCCGCGCGTGCGGCGCCTTCGACAGCGGCGCGCCGGCCTGGATGTAGCCGTAGCCGGGCTCCGGCCCGGTGGGCGGCACGCCGAACGCGACCAGGCAGCCCTGGCGTGCGAGCGCCGCGCCGCGCTCCATCGCGCGCCGGAAGGCGGCGGGGTCGGTGATGTGATGGTCCGACGGCGACACCAGCAGCACCGGGTCGTCGGCCGTAACGGCGTGGATCGCCGCGAGGGTGAGCGCCGGGGCGGTGCCGCGCCCGGCGGGCTCCAGCAGGATCGCCTTGGGCCGAGCACCGATGCTCTTGAGCTGCGCGTCCACCAGGAAGCGGTAATGCTCGTTGCACACCACCAGCGGATCGATGCTCCCGTCGAGGCGCAGCCGCTCGCCGGTTTCCTGCAGCAGCGTGCGGTCGCCGTTCAGGGCGTGCAGGGGCTTGGGATGGCTTTCGCGCGATAGCGGCCACAGGCGCGTGCCCGAGCCGCCGCACAGGATGACGGGCTGGATCAGCGTCGGGGTGACGCCCAGTTCGATCACAAGACCTCCTCCGGATGCCGGGGTGCGGCCCCGGGCCAGGGGACGCCCCCGCGTTCAGTTAATGGCGCGTGGCTGCCGGCGGCGCTCGCCGTGCACGCTCAGCCAAGTCGAGTCTGCTACAAAGCGCGCGCGGTAATCCGCCAGCGCGCACTCCCCCATCCGGCGCATCCGCTCGGGAAAGGCCTCGGCGAAGGCGAGCCGCCGCGCAAGGTCGCGCGCGACGCCCGGCTCGAAGAGCAGCCCGTTACGGCCCGGCTCCACCAGCTCGGCGAGCGCGCCTTCGCGCGCGGCAATCACCGGCACGCCGCGCGAGAACGCGCGCAGCGCGGCGCTCGCCTGCGCATCGGCAGGCGCGGGCACCACCAGGTAGGCCGCCGAGCGCAACCGCCGGTCGAGGTCGGCGGCCGCCAGCAGGCGCGCGCACGGATGCTCCCGCACGCGAGCCTCCAGCGGGCCCGTGCCGACGACGTCGACGCGCGCGCCGGGAAAGAGGTGCAGGGCCTGGAGCAGGAGCTCCAGCCCGCCCTCGACCGCGAGGGGACCGAGATACAGGCCGCCGCCGCGGCGCCGGCTCATTCGGGCTTCCACCGCCGCGTGCGGTACTGGATTTTCGGCGCAGGACGCGACGGCGGCGGCGCAGCCTCGCGCGGCTCCTCGAGCGCGGTCTCGCGGCGCTCGTGATCACGGTGATACACCGCGACCTTCGGGCGCTTGGCGGGCCGGGCGGCGGGCCTGGCCGTTTTCGTCTCGGACTCGTGCGGCGACTCCTGCTCGCGCAGATTGCGCCCTCGCAGGCGGCCCGATGCGTAGAGATATCCGGCGGCGGTTGCAGCAGCGCTCATGCCCATCGACTCCTTCAGTTGTCGCTCGGCATCCAGGCCGAGCGCTTCTCGATCAAATTCCAGTAGGACCGGACCACCCGGTCGCGCCGGTCCAGCCGGCCCGCGGCAAGCGACGCGTGCAGCAGCGCTCCGAGCAGGTACACGAGCGTCAGGGCGCCGATGACGCGCGGCCGCCAGCGCCATTCCGGGTAGGCGGCGAGCGCAAACGCGTGCGCGCGCTTCATGGCCCCTTGCAGGAAACTTGCCGTGACGGCCCGCCCGTACAGCGCGCGCTGGATCATGAAGTAATGCAGCACGTCGTCGAGCGGGCTCGCCTCCGTGCGCGCCTGGCCCCACTCGTGCACGAAGAGCTGCGTGCCGAGCGTGCGGATGTTCCACGGCGCGAAATCGCCCTGCGAGAGCACGTAGGGACCCGTCCAGTACAGCAGCGCCGTCTCGCAATCGCGGAACGCCCCGCGCAGCATGCCGAGCGCCGCCCCGGACACCTGCCCTTCCAGCCGGCGCAGCGATCGCGCGAGATGCTCGCCGCAGCCCGAGACTTCGAAGTCGGTCGAGCGAAAGCGCGCCCTTCCGAGGGCGGCGAGAAAGCGGCCGTGGCCGACGGTGAAGGCGCGCGTCTCCCCGGTGCCGTGGGCGACGCTCATGACGAGGTAGCGCCGCCCCTCGGCGTTCACCCCCTCGTCGAGCAGGCGCGGCACCTGGCGTTCCAGGCTGCGGACCGGCTCCAGCTCGCGCAGCCAT
>DATLGR010000105.1:0-6103 GCA_035540415.1 Burkholderiales bacterium
TTTCTCCTCGCTTCGCAGCTTGAAGCGCTGCAGCTTGCCCGTCTCGGTGCGCGGCAGGGCGTCGACGAACTCGATGGCGCGCGGGTACTTGTAAGGCGCAATGGTGCTTTTCACGTGCTCCTGCAGCGCCCGCACCATGGGCTCGTTGCGCTCCTGGCCGGGTTTCAGGACCACGAAGGCCTTGACGATGGTGCCCCGCTCGGCGTCCGGCGCGCCCACCACGCCGCATTCGGCCACCGCGGGATGCGCGAGCAGCGCCCCCTCCACCTCGGGGCCGGCGATGTTGTAGCCCGCCGAGATGATCATGTCGTCGGTGCGCGCCTGGTAGAAGAAGTAGCCCTGCTCGTCCTTCACGTAGGCGTCGCCGGTGACGTTCCAGCCTTTCTGCACGTAGTTCTTCTGCCGCTCATCGGCGAGATACCGGCAGCCGGTGGGGCCCTTCACGGCCAGGCGCCCGACGGTGCCCGGCGGCGCGATGCGCCCTTCCTCGTCGAGCACCGCGGCGCGGTAGCCCGGGATGGCGTAGCCCGTGGCGCCGCGCTTGACCCGCTCGGGCGTGTGCGAGATGAAGATGTGGATCATCTCGGTGGAGCCGATGCCGTCGACGATGTCGATGCCGGTGGCCTCCTTGAACAGCTGCCGCGTCGCATCGGGCAGCGCCTCGCCCGCCGAGACGCAGGCGCGCAGCGACGAGAGGTCGAAGTCCTTCGCCAGCGCCGCCATGCCGCGGTACATCACGGGCGAGGAGAAGCACACCGTCGCCTTGAAGCGCTGGATGGTCTCGAGCAGCGTCTCGGGCGTGTGCTTCTCCACGAGCACGGTGGAGGCGCCGAAGCGCAGCGGAAAGCACAGCATCCCGCCCAGGCCGAAGGTAAAGGCGAGCGGCGGCGTGCCGCAGTAGATGTCGTCCTTGTGGGTCCTCAGGCAGGAGCGCGGGAAGCAGTCGCACATCGCGACCACGTCGCGGTGGAAATGCATCGTGCCCTTGGGCTTGCCGGTGGTGCCCGAGGTGAAGGCGATGAGCGCGACGTCCTCGGCCGCGGTGGGCGCATTGTTGAACCACAGGGGCTGGCGCAGCGCGAGCTGGTCGAGCGAGTTCGGCGAATCGTCGAACCAGTACTTCACCTCGCGCAGCGCCGGGCAGTGGGCGGCGGCGGCCGCGAGCTCGGCCTCGAGGCGCTTGTCGCACAGCGCGTGGGTGATCTCGGCCTTCTGCAGGATCTCGGTGAGCTCCTTCGCGCGCAGCAGCGGCATGGTGGCGACGCACACCCCGCCCGCCTTCATCACGGCGAACCAGCACGCCGCCATCATCGGGTTGTTCGGCCCGCGCAGCAGCACGCGGTTGCCGGGCTTGAGGCCCATCTCGCGCACCAGCACGTTGGCGATGCGGTTGGCCTGGGTGAAAAGCTGGGTATAGGTGCACTCGCCGTCGGGCGAGCGCAGGGCGACGCGGTGGCCGTGGCCGCGCGTCACCGGCTTGTCGAGGAGCTCGGTGGCGCAGTTAAGGCGCCCCGGATACTGCAGCTCCGGCAGCTCGAACAGGAACTCGGGCCACTGGGCCTTCGGCGGCAGGTTGTCGCGCGCGAAGGTGTCGACGTGCGCGGTATAGCTCATGACTTGAGGAGGTCCCTGGCGATGATGATCTTCTGCACTTCGGTGGCGCCCTCGTAGATGCGCAGCGCCCGCACCTCGCGGTACAGCCGCTCGACCGGATGGCCGCGCATCACGCCCAGGCCGCCGCAGATCTGCACCGCGTCGTCGATCACCTGCTGCGCCGACTCGGTGGCGAACATCTTGGCCATGGCGGCGTGGCGCGTGACCTTCTCGTGGCGGTCGCGCACCCAGGCGGCCTTGTAGGTGAGCAGCGCGCCCGCCTCGATCGCGGTCGCCATGTCGGCGAGCTTCGCCTGCGTGAGCTGGAAATCGGCGAGCGTCTGGCCAAACATCGGGCGGGATTTCGCTCTTTCGATCGATTCGGTCAAGGCCCTTCGGGCAAACCCGAGTGCAGCGCCCGCGACCGTGGTGCGAAAGACATCGAGGTTGCGCATGGCGAGCTTGAAGCCCTCGCCGGGCGCGCCGAGGAGCTCGCCTTTGGCGCCGTCGAGCTTGACGGTGGCCATGGGATGCGGCGCCACGATGTCGATGCGCTCCGAGGCATCGACCTCGCCGGCGTCGACGACGAAGGCGCTGATGCCCTCCTCGCTGCGCGCGAACACCACGTAGAAGTCGGCGATGCCGCCGTTGGAGATCCAGGTCTTGACGCCGTGGAGCGTCCAGGCTTCGCCCCGGCGCCTGGCGGTGGTGACGAGCGCCTGCACATCCGAGCCCGCCTGCGGCTCGGACAGCGCGAAGGCGGCGATCGCCTCCCCCGCGGCGGCCTTGCCGAGGTACTTCTTCTTCAGCGCCTCGCTGCCGGCGAGCCCGATCGGCCCGCTGCCCAGGCCCTGCATCACGAAGGCGAAGTCGGCGAGCCCCGCATGGAAGGCGAGCACCTCGCGCAGCAGCGCGATGGCGCGCACGTCGGGCGCTTCGGTGACGCAGTGGCGAAGATACCCCGCGCAGCCCAGGTCCTGGACGAGCCGCCGGCAGATCGCATCGGCGTCTTCCCCGTGGGCGTGCCCCAGGCTCTCGCGCGCCCAGCCCTCGGCCTCGCGCGCGAGGGTGGCGTGCCGCGGCTCGAAGAAGGGCCAGCCGTAGTGCGCGAAGCGGTCCATCAGTCGCCCTGGAATTCGGGCTTGCGCTTCGCCGCGAACGCCTCGTAGGCGCGGCGGAAATCGGCGTTCTGCATGAGGATGGCCTGGGCCTGGGCCTCCATCTCGATCGCCTCGTCCAGGCCGACGTTCCACTCCTGGTGGAGCATCTTCTTGGTCATGGCGTGCGCCGCGGTGGGGCCGGCCGCCAGCTCGCGCGCCGCCTCCAGCGCGGCGGGCAGGACGGGATCGGCGAGGCGGTTGAAGAAGCCCCAGGCCTCGCCCTCTTCGGCGCTCATCGAGCGGCCGGTGTAGAGGAGCTCCGCGGCGCGCCCCTGCCCGATGATGCGCGGCAGGATGGCGCAGGCGCCCATGTCGCAGCCGGCGAGGCCGACGCGCACGAAGAGAAAGGCGGTTTTCGTGCCGGGCGCGCCGTAGCGCAGGTCGCTCGCCATGGCGAGGATCGCCCCGGCGCCGGCGCACACACCCTCCACCGCGGCGATCACCGGCTGCGGGCAGTGGCGCATGTTCCTGACCACGTCGCCCGTCATGCGGGTGAAGGCGAGCAGCTCCGGCATGGACATGCGCGTGAGCGGGCCGATGATGTCGTGCACGTCGCCGCCGGAGCAGAAATTGCCGCCAGCACCGGTGAGCACGACCGCTTTCACCGAATTCTCGTTCTTCAGCGACAGGAACAAATCGCGCAGCTCGGCGTACGACTCGAACGTGAGCGGGTTCTTGCGCTCGGGCCGGTCGAGCGTGATCACCCCCACCTTGCCCTCCACCTGCCAGCGGAAATGCTTCGGCTGCATCATGCGGCGACCTCCACGGCGTGCTGCTTCGCTTTGGCGAGAAGCCTGAGAAGCTCGTCCTGCTCGCGCCGGCTCATGCCGGCGAAGAGCTCGACCACCCATTCCTCGTGCGCGCGCGCCATCTCGGCGAAGGCGCGCTCGCCCGCGCGCGTGAGCCGGATACGGAAGGCGCGCCGGTCGGCCGGCTCGGCCAGGCGCTCCACCTGCCCCTCCTTCTCCAGCTGGTCGACGATGGCGGTGACGTTGCCGCCGGTCACCATCAGCAGGCGCGAGAGCTCGTTCATCTTGAGACCCTCGGGGTGGCGCTCGAGTTGCGCCATCAGGTCGAAGCGCGGCAGCGTGGTGCCGAACTGCTCGCGCAGCCGCGTGCGCACCTGGCGCTCGACGAGCTGGGTGCAGGTGAGCAGCCGCAGCCAGATGCGCAGCGCGCGGTGGTCCTCGGCGCGGGCGATGGTCTCGCGGTCCTGGGTCATGGCCGGACTGGCTTAATCCTGAATAGATTAAGCTTGAAGTATCTGGGCGCGGCTGTCAATCCCGGGGCGGACAAGCGCGGTTGCCGCGCGCGGCGCAGGCCTAGAGGTCGTCGGTGCGCTTGTGCTTCGGCGGCTCGGTGTCCGGGGTGCGGCTCGAGCCGCCGTCGCTCGCCGGGCCCTTCGGCATCTCGGGCTCGATGGGCTTCGTCTGGGGCTCGGGCTTCTCCGACGGCTTGCGTTCCGGCTGCATGCGGATCTCCTTTCGCCGGCGCCGCAAGCGCCGTGCCCGCGTTCGCAATACCGCTCGCCTAGAATGAACCATGCGCGCTTTCGCCCTGCCCCTTGTTCTCGCCTTTGCCGCCGGTCCCGCACTCGGGCAGACGGCCGACCCGCGAGAGCTCGACACCATCAGCGAGATCGGCCGCTGCCTCGTGCAGGGACTGCCCGAGGACTGGGCGGCGGCGCACATGGTGCTCGAGCTCGAGCGCCCCGGCGCGGCGAGCGGCAACGTGCGCTACCTCGTCGCGCGCAAGGACGTGCCCGAGCGGCTGGAATCCTTCCAGCCCTGCGACACGCAGGCGCCGGCGCACGCGCTGGTCGAGCTGCGCGAGCGCCAGCCCGAGGACCGGCGCGGGTGGACCGCCGCGCGCCTCGTCTTCGAGCGCGACGGCAGCTTCCGGCTGAGCTACGACTTCCCGAAGTAGCGGCGCAGGAAGTCGGCGGCGGCGATGGACCCCTTGCAACCGCACACGCCCAGAGTCGAAGCGGCCGTCCTGGTCCCCGTGTATCGCCGCGCGGACGGCGATCTGCGCCTGGTGCTTATTCGCCGCAGCGACGTCGGCGCACACGGCGGACACCTGGCGCTCCCGGGCGGCAAGCGCGATCCCTCGGATGGCTCGCTGCTCGTAACCGCGCTGCGGGAAGCGCATGAGGAAATGGGCATTCGTCGAGACCAGATCGACATCCTCGCCGAGCTCCCGCCGATCGAGACCCGCACCACCAATTTCCGCATCTACCCGTTCCTCGCGCGGCTGATCCAGCCCGTAGCGTGGCAGCCAGACGAGCGCGAAGTCGCGGAGATCCTCGACGTCTCATTGGCAGAACTGTCTGCTGCAGAGGTGCGCCTCGAGGACGCGCCGGGCGAACAGCAAGCGCCTTACTACCGAGTCGGCAAAAACCGCCTATGGGGCGTCACCTTTCGGTTATTGCGTCCGCTCGTAGCGCGGTTGCTGGCGGGCGAGTGGGCGATTAAAGCCTGAGCCCCTAAGCGGGCTTCCGCAAGAAATCGAAGTCGCAGCCGTGCTCGGCCTGCAGGACGTGATCCATGTAGAGCTTGGCGTAGCCGCGCACGGGTGGGGTGACGGGGGGGTGCCAGGCGGCTTTGCGTTTCTGAAGTTCTGCCTCGGGGACGGCGAGGTCGAGGGTGCGGTGCTGGACCGAGAGGCGGATGCGGTCGCCGGTGCGCACCAGTGCCAACGGGCCGCCGGTGGCGGACTCGGGGGAGACGTGCAGGACGATGGTGCCGTAGGCGCTGCCGCTCATGCGGGCGTCCGAGATGCGCACCATGTCCTTCACGCCGGCGCGGGCGAGCTTGGCGGGGATGGGGAGGTAGCCGGCCTCGGGCATGGCGTAGCCGGACTTCGGGCCGGCGTTCTGCAGGACGAGGAAGTCGTCGGCAGTGACATCGAGGTCGGGGGCGTCGATGCGTGCGGCGAGGTCGTCCAGCGAGGTGAAAACCACCGCGCGGCCCTCGCGCTCCAGGAGCTTCGGGTCGGCGGCGGAGCGCTTGAGGATGCAGCCGTTGGGCGCGAGGGAGCCGAACAGGGCGACGAGGCCGCCTTGCGGGGCGAGGGGCTGGTGGAAAGGTTTCACGACGTTGCGGTCGACCCATGGGGGCTGGCGCTCCAGCACCTCGCCCAGAGTGATGCCGGCGACGGTCATGCAGTCGAGGTGCAGCAGCGGCTTCAGCTCGCGCATCAGCGCACCGACGCCGCCGGCGGCGTAGAGGTCGGACATGTAGTGCTGGCCGGTGGGCTTGAGATCGACCAGGACCGGCGTGGAGTCGGAGATTTCGTTCAGCTTCTCGAGCG
Organism: Burkholderiales bacterium; assembly: GCA_035540415.1. Lineage (GTDB taxonomy): Bacteria > Pseudomonadota > Gammaproteobacteria > Burkholderiales > SG8-39 > SCGC-AG-212-J23. The sequence continues at coordinate 6,066 of DATLGR010000105.1, forward strand.
ACACGTAGATGCCCAGGCGCCCGGCGATCGCGGTGAGG
>DATLGR010000106.1:0-2975 GCA_035540415.1 Burkholderiales bacterium
TCTCGAGGCCGTGGCGCGCCTTGAGCGCGTGCAGCCGCTCGAGCATGGCGGGCGTCATGTCCAGCGCATACACCGTCCCCGCGGGGCCCGCGCGGCGCGCCGCCACGCAGGCATCGGTGCCGGCGCCGGCGCCCACGTCGAGCACGGTGTCGCCGGGGCGGATGGCGTCCGCGCGGAACGGGCAGCCCACGCCGGCAAAGGCCGCGAGCGCCTCGGCCGGCACGCCGTCAAGGTCGGCGGGCGTGTAGCCGACCGCGAGGGCGGCGCTGCGCCCGACCGGGAAGTGGTACGGACGCTCGGGCACCCGCGCCACGGCGCCGTACATGTCCTTGACGGCGGCGAGCACGCGCTCGGGCGTGAATCCGAGGATGGCAACCATGGTCAGAACCTTTCGATGAGCGCCGTGAGCCGCAGGCGCAGGCGCGCCGAGGCGCGCTGCACGCCGGCCGCGCGCACCGCTTCCTTGAGGCGGCGCTCGAATTGCGCGCGGCTGAAGCAGGCCCTGCAGCGCTCGAGGTGGAATTGGATCGCGCCCAGGTCGTCCTCCGGCAGGGCGCGGTCGAGGTACTCCAGCAGCTGGCGCAGCACTTCCTCGCAGTCGAGCTCGCGGGGGCTCATCGGCTGGCCGGTTCCCCGAGAAGGCCGGCCTCGCGCGCGTGCCGCCACAGCTCGCGCTGCAGCCGCGCGCGCGCCCGCGACAGGCGCGAGCGCACCGTGCCGACCGGCACGCCCAGGAGCGCCGCCGCTTCCGCGTAAGAGTGGCCTTGGACGTCGACCAGCACCACGGCGACGCGCAGCCCGTCGTCGAGCGCGTCGAGCGCCCGCGCCATGTCCTCGCGCAGCACTTTCTGCACCGCCGCCTCCTCGGGGTTGGACCACCACAGCAGGAACGGCTGGTGGAGCTGCTCGTAGAGCGAGAACGCCTCCTCCTCGCGCGCGGGATCCGGCGCCACCGCCAGCACGGGGCTCGCCTGCCGGCGGCGCCATTCGCTCACGAACGTGTTGCTGAGGATGCGCCGCATCCAGGCGTCGAACGCGTCGGGATCGCGCAGCTCGTCGAGCCTCGCCCAGGCGCGCGCCACGGTCTCGGCGACCAGGACCTCGGCGTCGGTCGGGTTGCGCGTGAAGCGCAGCGCCGCGCCGTAGAGGCGGTCGGCGAGCCGGCCCACCTCGGCAGCGAAGCGCGCGCGGCGCTCATCCGGGTTTGCGGGCCAGGAACGGATAGCCGTACACCTCGAAAAGCCGGGCCTTGCCTTCGCCCGAGGCGCCCGCGAAAGTGTCGCAGGGCTCACCCACGCGCACATCGACGAAGCCTGCTTGCTGCAGCATCGCCACCCAGCCTTCGCACGGAAGGCCGCCGGCGATTCAGGCAGTCCACAGGTCGACGTTGCGCAGCGCCGAGGCGGGCACGGGCTTGCCGTTCGCGATGTCGGCGAACTGCAGCCAGCCGCCCGGGCGCAGCACGCGGCGAATCTCGCCGAATGCCACCCGCTTGTCCGCGCACAGGTTGATCACGCCGTTGCTGATCACGGCGTCGGCCCAGCCATCATCGACCGGCAGCGCCTCGAGCAGTCCCTCGCGGAACTCGACATTGCGCAAGCCCATCGCGTGCGCGGTGGCGCGCGCCTTGCGCAACATCTCGTCGAGCATGTCGACGCCGACGATCGCGCCCTGCGGACCGACCTGCTGCGCCGCCATGAAGCAGTCGAATCCCGCGCCGGCGCCGGCGTCGACGACCTTCTCGCCGGGCTGCAGCGGGCGCAGCGAGAACGGGTTTGCCACGCCGGCGAACGACTCGACCGCGGCGTCAGGCATGCGCTCGACGAGCGTGCGCTCGTAACCGAGGCGCGCGGCGGCGCGGCGGCCGGTGTGGAAGTGGAATTCGCCGTGCGGGTTGCGCGCCACCTCGCGGTACTTGCTCTTCACTTCCTCGCGCAAGGCCGCGGGGTTCACGGGGAGCTCGGATGCCATGTCGTCCTCCATCGAAGCCATCCCCCAAGGACGCGCGAACCCTTGCGGGGGTTCCCTCGCCGCGCAACTTGATCGATGGAACCGCGCGGCGCTTCCGCGCGTCCCTAAGCGGACATGCCATGGAGGATTGAAATGCGAATTGCAACCACGCTCATGTCCGCAGCCTGCGCCGCGGCGCTTGGCGCCACCGCCTTTCCCGTCGCGGCGGACGTTCCGTACACCGGGCACGGAAAGCACGTCATGGTGAACCCCGGCGAGCTCACCTGGCGCGACGCCCCTGCCGTCGGCCCCGGCGTCCAGATTGCAGTGATCGAAGGGCCGCTCGATCAGAAAACGCCGTTCACCTTCCGGCTTCGCATTCCGGCCGGGACCAAGCTCATGCCGCACGTCCATCCGGCGTACGAGCGTGTGACGGTGCTCTCCGGCACGCTGCACTTCGCACACGGCGAGACGTTCGAGCCGCACAAGCTCGTCGCGCTGCCGGCCGGCGCCGTCGCGATCATGCCGCCGGGCGCGCCGATGTTCGGCGTGGCCAAGGAAGAGACGGTGATCCAATTGCACGGCATGGGCCCGTGGGGCCTCAAGTACCTCAACCCGGCGCACGACCCGCGCAAGCAGAAGCCATAAGATTCGCTTAAGAGGGCGCGCGGCAGCATGGAGCATGTCTCGCCCCAGCCGCAACGCGCTCCTGCCGCTCGGCATCGCGGCCGCGCTGCTCGGGCTCGGCGCGGCGGGCGTGGCGCTCCCCGAGGCGCCCGCGCTGCCCGCCGGCCTCGAGCAGCACGAGCTCTACATTCCCGCGGGGCAAGGCCGGCACGCGCTCGCGCTGCGCGTGGTGCGTCCGCGCGGCGCCGGCCCCTACGGCGCGATCGTGCTCAACCATGGCTTTCCGGTGGCGCCGCGCGAGCGCGTCGCGCTGAGCGCCGACCATCTTCTGCCGGCGGCCGTCGCGCTCGCGCAGCGCGGCTACGCGGTGTTCATCCCGCTGCGGCGCGGCTTCGGCG
>DATLGR010000107.1:0-1815 GCA_035540415.1 Burkholderiales bacterium
ATGCCCGCGAGCGTGTAGAGCAGCGTGTCGAGGTCCGGCGAGAACGCGAGCCCGAGGTGCTCGTAATCGTCGCCGGTGTTGACGAGCGCGGTGAGGCTGCCGGGGCGCACGCGCGCAAGCCCGTCGACGAGCTTCGCGCCGCCGACCTGCGCGCACAACGCCACCACGGTTCCCATGGGCGCTAGTGTACCCTCGCGCGCGTGCTGTACCCGAAGCTCTGCCTGATGGCGCTTTTCTGGAGCGGCGTCTTCCCCGCCGTGAACATCATGGTGCAGAGCATGGGCATCGTGACCTCGGTGTTCCTGCGCTTCTTCGCCGCGGCGCTGATCCTGCTCGCGCTGCTCGCCTGGCGCGAGGGCCGCCTGCCGCGCCTCACGCCGCGCGAGCTGGTGCTGGTGCTGGGCCTGGGGCTGCTCGGGATCACGGTCTACAACACGCTGTTCACCGCGGGGCTCGCGCTGGTGGAGGCGAGCCGCGCCGCGCTCATCGTGCCGACCAACCCGGCGTTCACTGCGCTGTTCGCGGCGCTCCTCCTCAAGGAGCGGCTCGGCGGCACGCGCGCCCTGGGCGTGGCGCTGTGCGTGGCGGGGGCGCTGTGGGTGCTGGCCCGCGGCGATCCGGCCAGCTTTGCCGCGCTCGACTTCGGCCTCGGCGAGATGATCCTCGTCGCCTGCATCTTCATGTGGAGCGCCTACACCCTGCTCGGCCGCGTGGCGCTCTCCACGCTCTCGCCGCTGGCGCTCTCGGCGTACGTGATGACGGCGGGGTCGCTGCCGCTCGCGCTGCCGGCATGGCTCGAGCCGGCGCCGCTGGCGCAGGTCACGTGGCAGGGCTGGAGCGCGTTCGCCTACCTCGTGGTCTTCGGCACCGTGATCCCGTTCCTGTGGTTCTACGAGGGCGTGAAGGCGCTGGGGGCGGCGCGCGCCGCGCAGTTCATCAACCTGGTGCCGCCGCTCGCGGTGGCCGAGTCGATCCTGCTCCTGGGGGAGCCGTTCGTGCCGGCCCTCGGCGTGGGCTCGGCGCTGGTGGTGGCCGGCCTTTACCTCACCAACAAGCCGCGCGCCTCATAGCGCCGCGGCGAGCCGGGCGCCTTCGAGCATGGCGCGCTCGGCGTCGAGCTCGCCCGCCTCGCGCGCGCCGCCGATGACCGAGACGCGCTGGCGCGCCGCGGCGCTCCAGACGGGGCGCCGCGGCAGCTGCCCCGCGCAGACGATCACCGTGTCGGCGGCGACGAGGGCGTCCTTCCCGTCGATCGTGATGTGCACCCCGGCCTCGTCGATGCGCCGGTAGGCGACGCCTTTCAGCATGCGCACGCCGTGGCGCGCGAGCTCCGCGCGGTGCACCCAGCCGGTGGTCTTGCCCAGCGTGTGGCCGAAAGGGGTCGTCGAGCGCTTCATCATCGTGATGCGATGCGCCGAGGTGGGCGGCGGCGGGGTCGACAGCGCGCCTTCAGGCGAGAACCCCCAGTGCGCGGCGAACGCCTGCGGCTCGAGTGGCGCGCGGCTGCCGCGCTCGAGGAGAAAGAGCGCGACGTCGAAGCCGATGCCGCCCATGCCGATGATCGCCACCTCGCGGCCCACCGCGGCGCGCCCGGCGAGCACGTCCGCGTAGCCGAGCACCTTGGGATGGTCGATGCCGGGAATGTCCGGGCGGCGCGGATCGATGCCGGTGGCGAGCACCACCTCGTCGAAGGCCGCGGCCTGCGCCGCCTCGAGCGTCGAGCCCAGGAGGACCTTCACCCCCGCACGGCGAAGCCGCTCGGCGTAATACGCCACCGATTCGGCGAACTCCTGCTTGCCCGGGATCACCTTGGCG
>DATLGR010000108.1:0-2200 GCA_035540415.1 Burkholderiales bacterium
GGACGAGCTCGTCCTCGGCGAGGCGCGTTTCGCGCCGCTCGTCGTCGGTGGGCAGCGCGAACAGCTCCTCCAGCGGCACCACGCGCTCGCCGTGCCTGCCGCGAAGGCGGACCTCCGCGTCGAAGGCGACGAGCGCGGGCGCGAGGTCCGACGGATGCACGGCCACGCAGGCGCCGCCGCCGAAGAGCGCATGGCGCGCGTTCTCGCCTTGTCGGGCGGGGCAGTCGCCGCCGCCCTTCAGCCAGCAGCGCACATCGGGATGCCGGAAATACCAGCAGCGCGGCCGCTGCAGCAGGTTGCCGCCCAGCGTCGCTTCGTTGCGGATCTGCGGCGTGGCGGCCTGCGCCGCGGCTTGCGCCAGCGCCGCGTAGCGCGCTGCGAGCAGCGGGCTCTGCTCGATCTCGCGCAGCGTGGTGGCGGCGCCGAGCGACACGCCTTCGGGTTGCTCCTCGATGCCTGCCGGCAACAGGCCGCGCAGCGCCACCAGGTGCTCGGGCGCGGCGAGCTCGGCCTTGAGCAGCGGGACGAGGTCGGTGCCGCCGGCGAGCGGCCGGGCCGCGGGGCCGAGAAGCCCGAGCGCCTCCTCGAGCGAGGTCGGGCGGTGGAAAAAGAAGGGCCTCATGCCGACGTCGGGTGAAGCAGGGCCTCGCGCTTGCACGGCAGCGCGCGCAGCCGCACGCCGGTCGCATCGAAGATCGCGTTGGCCACCGCCGCCGCGGTCGGGATGAGCGGCGGCTCGCCGATGCCTTTGGCGCCGGTGGCGTTCGCTTCCCAGTCCGGCAGATTCGGCGTGACGTTGAGAATCTCCGCGAGGTCCGCCGCCGTCTGCACCTTGTACTCCTCGAGGTTCGCGTTCAGCACCAGGCCGAGCGAGGCGTCGACGACGCGCTCCTCGCTAAGCGCATAGCCCAGCCCCTGGGTCACGCCGCCCAGCACCTGGCTCTCCACCAGCGCCGCGTTGACGATGCGCCCGCAGTCGTGGGCCGCCGCGACCCGCAGCACGCGCACTTCGCCGGTCCCGGTGTCCACCTCCACCTCGACGGCCTGCGCGCCGCAGGTTCGGATGGCCTTGTCCTTCGGGTTCCTGCCGCGCTTGCCGTGGCCACGGCCGCTCTCCTTCGCCTGCAGCGCCGCCTCGCGCACCGCCGGGCCGAGCGTGGCGAGCGTGGCGCTTCCCGCGCTGGTCGGCGAATACAGCCCTTCGGCGGTATCGCCGAGGACGATCGAGACGCGCTCGGGCGCGATGCCGAGCGCTTCGGCGGCGATCTGGCACAGCGCGGTGCGCGTGCCCGTGCCGATGTCCTGCGTCGCGGTGACCACGCGCGCGGATCCGTCCGCGGCGAGCTCCACGCGCGCTTCGCCCGGCGGCCAGCCGCCGCCGCCGGCCCAATCGTGCGCGGCGAACCCGACCCCGCGCCGCTTGACCGCCGCAACACCGGGGTCAGACCCCACCGCGGGGTCTGACCCCGGTGTAGTTTTGGGGCGCAGGCCCGTTTGCAAGACGGCCTCGTAGCAGCGCTTGAGCGCGTCGGGCGAGGTGTAGGGCTTGCTCTCGGTCTGGTCCTCGGCCGCGTAGTTGCGTAGGCGCAGCTCGACCGGGTCCATGGCGAGCGCGCGCGCGAGCTCGTCCATCGCCGACTCGAGGGCGAAGTTGGCCTCGGCATGGCCGGGGGCGCGGAAGGCGACGGCGGGGCCGGTGTTCGTGAACACCGCAACCTGCTCGGCGCGCACGTTGGGGCAGCGGTACAGCGTCTGGTAGGTGCCGATGACGTCGCTGTCCTCGCCGCCGACCTGGTAGGCGCCGGCCTGGATCAGGACGTGGACATCGATCGCGGTGAGCGTGCCGTCGCGCCGCGCGCCGAGGCGCACGCGCTGGCGCGTGGCGTTGCGGTTGCCCACCGCCAGGTTCTCCGCGGCGCGCTCGAGCATGAGCTGCACCGGCCGCCCGGCGCGCTGCGCCAGCAGCGCGGCGATCACGCTGTGCTTCCACGCGATCTGCTTGGCGCCGAAGCCGCCGCCCATGTGCTGCGTGACCACGCGCACGCGCGCGGGCGGGAGGCCGAGCTTTTTGGCCACCTCGTCGCGCACCGCGAAGATGCCCTGCGTGGATTCGTGCAGCACGAGCGCATCGCCTTCCCAGCTCGCGGTGCAGCCGTGCGGCTCGAGCGCGTTGTGCAGCGCCGTCTGCGTGGTGTAGGTG
>DATLGR010000109.1:0-31087 GCA_035540415.1 Burkholderiales bacterium
GGCCGCCGGCGGCCAGGGCCTCGTCATCGGCTGCGACGTGGCGAACGCGCCCGAGGTCGAAGCCGCCGCCGAGCGCGCCGAGCGCGAGCTGGGCCCGATCGAAGTGTGGGTGAACAACGCCATGGCCACGGTGTTCTGCGATGCGCTCAGCGTGAGCGACGAGGATTTCCGGCGCGCCACCGATGTCACCTACTTCGGCGCGGTGTGGGGCACGCGCGCGGCGCTGCGCCGCATGAAGCCGCGCAATCGCGGCGCCGTCGTGCAGGTAGGCTCCGCGCTCGCCTACCGCTCTATCCCGCTGCAGGCGCCGTACTGCGCGGCGAAGAGCGCGCTGCGCGGCTTCACCGATTCCCTGCGCTCCGAGCTCATCCACGACAAGAGCCGCGTGCACCTCACCATGGTGCACCTCGCGGCGTTCAACACGCCGCAGTTCGACTGGGGCCGCACCTGCATCCCGCGCCGGCCGCGGCCGGTGGGCAAGATCTTCCAGCCCGAGATCGCCGCCGAGGCCATCTACTGGGCCTCGCGGCGCCGGCGCCGCGAGCTGTGGGTCGGCTGGCCCGCGGTGCAGGCGATCCTCGGGCAGCGCTTCGTCGCACCCTACCTCGACCGCCGCCTCGCGCACGAGGCCTGGGACGGCCAGCTTTCCGACGAGCCGCTTCCCCCGGGGCGCCGCGACAACCTGTGGGAGCCCGTGCCCGGCGATGCCGGCGCCCACGGCCGCTTCGATTCCGAGGCGATCGGCGTGAGCGTGCAGCACTGGCTCAACACGCACCGCGGCCTGGTCGCCGCGGCGCTGCTCGGCGCCGGATGGCTCGTGACTCGGGCTACTCGGTATAGGCGATCGTAGAGAGCAGCGAGATCTCGGCGCGGCGCGAGTCGAGCCGGGTGTGCTGCACGACAATTGGAACATCGGACTCGATCACGCTCGCGTAGTCCGTGCCGCGCGGCACGCCGATGTCGCAGAAGCGCAGATGGAGCGTGCGCCGCGGCGGCACCTTCACGCGGTGCGCCGGCGGCGGATCGCGATCGGTGTAGAAGACGGTGATCGCCACGTTCGCTTCGCGCTCGCCGGCGTTGAGAATGCACACCGTCTCGTGGCTACGCAGCGCATAGTCGTCGCTCACGCTTTCCTTGGGGATGTAGCCTTCGGCGATCGCCCAGCGCCGCTTTCCGATGGGATCCATCCGGATGCGACAACGCGTGGCGGCGCCGGTTCGGGCACGCGGATTGCAGCCCGGCGCTCATGCTGCGCTGGGCCCTCATCTTCCTCGTCATCTCCATCGTCGCCGGCGCGATGGGCTTCACCGGGGTCGCTTCGACCACCCGGACCATCGCGAAAGTGCTGTTCTTCATCGCGCTTGCGATATTCCTGCTGATTCTTCTTGCCGCGCTTCTGCTGGGCCGGATGGTGTTCTAGGGATCGATGCTGCGCATCGAGGATTACGCGCTGATCGGCGACTGCCAGACCGCCGCGCTCGTCGGCCGGGACGGCTCGATCGACTGGCTATGCTGGCCGCGCTTCGATTCGCCCGCGTGCTTCGCGGGGATCCTCGGCGGCCGCAAGCACGGCCACTGGGGCCTGCGCCCGAAGGGCGAGTACCGCGTGCGTCGGCGCTACCGGCCCGATACGCTGATCCTGGAGACCACGTTCGAGACCGCGCAGGGCGAGATTGCCCTCATCGATTTCATGCCCGCCGGCGAATGGGACTCCGACGTGGTGCGCATCGCCTGCGGCCGGCGCGGGCGCGTGGCGATGACGATGGAGCTGGTGCTGCGCTTCGACTACGGCTCCTACGTGCCGTGGGTGAGCCGCCTGGAGGACGGGCGCCTGCGCGCCATCGCCGGCCCCGACATGGTGATCCTCGACGGTCCGGTGAAAACGCACGGCGAGAACCTCACCACGGTGGCCGAGTTCGAGCTCGGCGAAGGCGAGCGCCTGCCGTTCGTGCTGATGCACTCGCCCTCGCACCTCGAGCCGCCGCGGACCATCGATGCGGAGAAGGCGCTCGAGGAGACCGAGGCCTTCTGGACGCACTGGACCGGCCAGTGCCGGGCGAAGGGGGCATGGGAGGCGGTCGTGCGCCGCTCGCTCATCACGCTCAAGGCCCTGACCTATGCGCCCACCGGGGGCATCGTCGCCGCGCCGACCACCTCGCTGCCCGAGAAGCTCGGCGGCATGCGCAACTGGGACTATCGCTTCTGCTGGCTGCGCGACGCGACGCTCACGCTGCTTGCCTTCATGGACGCGGGCTACTTCGAGGAAGCCGAGGCCTGGCGCGAGTGGCTGGTGCGCGCGGTGGCCGGCAGCCCCGAGCAGATGCAGATCATGTACGGGCTCTCGGGCGAGCGGCGCCTGCTCGAGACGGAGCTCGGCTGGCTGCCGGGCTACGAGGCGAGCGCGCCGGTTCGCGTCGGCAACGCCGCCTGGAGCCAGCTGCAGCTCGACGTCTATGGCGAGGTGATGGACGCGCTGCACCAGGCGCGCAAGGGCGGCCTTGCGCGCAACGAAGCCTCCTGGGGCGTGCAGCAGGCGCTGCTGCGTCACCTCGAGAACGTCTGGGACCGGCCCGACGAAGGTATCTGGGAGATGCGCGGCCCGCCGCGCCATTTCACCTTCTCCAAGGTGATGTGCTGGGTGGCCTTCGACCGCGGCATCAAGGCCATCGAGAACTACCAGCACGACGGGCCCGTGGAGCGCTGGCGGGCGCTGCGCGCGCGTATCCACGACGAGGTGTGCCGGCGCGGCTATGACGCCGAGAAGAACGCCTTCGTGCAGAGCTACGGCTCGAAGGCGCTCGATGCGAGCCTGCTGCTCCTGCCGATCACCGGCTTCGTGGAGGCCACCGACCCGCGCATGCTGGGCACGGTGCGCGCCATCGAGGCCGAGCTGCTGGAAGGCGGCTTCGTGCACCGCTACCGCACCGACGAGGCCGATGACGGCCTGCCGCCGGGGGAGGGCGCCTTCCTCGCCTGCAGCTTCTGGCTCGCCGACAACTATGTCCTGCAGGGCCGCACGCGCGAGGCGCGCGAGCTCTTCGAGCGGCTGGTCGGGCTGGCGAACGACGTCGGCCTGCTCGCGGAGGAATACGACCCGGCCGAGCGGCGCCAGCTCGGCAACTTTCCGCAGGCCTTCTCGCACATCGCGCTTGTCAACACCGCGTTCAACCTGGGCGAGGCGCTCAAGCCCGCCGAGGAGCGCAGCAAGTGACCGGCAAGCCCCTCGTCCTGGTCACTGGCCTGGGCGGGCGCATCGGCGCGGCGATCCGCGAGGCGATGGGGGCCGACTATACGCTGGTGGGCTTCGAGCTGCGCTGCGCCGAAGGTGACGAGCACTGCATCGAGACCGACATCACCTCCGCGGAGGCGCTGGAGCGCTCCTGCGCCGAGCTGCGCCGCCGCTACGGCAGCCGCATCGCGTCGGTGATCCACCTCGCGGCCTTCTACGACTTCTCCGGCCGCGACGATCCGAAGTACGACGAGGTCAACGTGCGCGGCACGCAGCGGCTGCTCCAGGCGCTGCAGGGCTTCGAGGTCGAGCAGTTCGTCTACGCGAGCACCATGCTGGTGCACGCGCCGGGCGCGCCGGGGCGGCCGATCGACGAGGACTGGCCGCTCGAGCCGAAGTGGCCGTATCCGAAGTCCAAGCTCGCGGCCGAGCGCGTGGTGCGCGGCCACCGCGGCGCCATTCCGGCGCTGATCCTGCGCATCGCCGGGGTGTACACCGACGACTGCGAGGTGCCCTCGCTCGCCTACCAGATCCAGCGCATCTTCGAGCGGCAGCTCGAAAGCCGCGTGTTCCCCGGCGACCCGACGCATGGCCAGGCCTTCGTGCACCTGGACGATCTCGCGCAGGCGTTCCGCCTCGCGGTGGAGCGACGCGGCGCGCTGCCGCCGGAGGCGACGCTGCTCATCGGCGAGCCGGGCACCGAGAGCTACGAGGCCCTCCAGGAGCAGATCGGCTGCCTCGTGCACGGTGAAGCCTGGCGCACCCACCCGATCCCCGAGACGGTGGCGAAGGCCGGCTCGTGGCTGCAGCACCAGGCGGTGAAGGTGATCCCGGACTTCATCGACCGCGGCATCGAGCCCTTCATCCAGCCGTTCATGATTCCGCTCGCCGACGACCACTACGAGCTCGACATCTCGCGCGCGCGGCGGCTGCTGTCCTGGGAGCCGCGGCATTCGCTGCGCGCTTCGCTGCCGCGGATGATCGAGCGCATGAAGCACGCGCCCTACGCCTGGTACCGCCGCAACAAGATTCCCACCCCGCAGTGGCTGGAGCAGGCGGCGGACGTGGAGCGCCCCGCGGGCGATCTCGTGCAGCGCGCCTGGGACCTGGCGGAGGAGCGCCACCGCCGCACGCTGTGGTGCCACTTCGCGAACTGCGCCCTCGGCCTGTGGCTCGTGTGCGCGCCCTTCGCCTTCGGCGTGGCCGATGCGCGCATCGTCGCGAGCGACGTCCTCGCCGGCGCCGCGATCGCCGTGCTCGCCCTCGTCTCGCTGTCGCGCGACGCGGGCTGGGCGCGTTGGGCGATCGCCGGCATCGGCATCTGGCTTCTCTTCGCGCCGCTCGTCTTCTGGACCACGAGTCCCGCGGTCTATGCGAACGACACGCTGGTCGGCGCGCTCGTCATGCTCTTCGCCGTCGCCGTGCCGGGCGCGCCCGGGGTGAGCCCCACCGCCCGCGCCGCCGGCCCCGACGTGCCGCCCGGCTGGGATTTCAACCCCTCGGCCTGGATCCAGCGGGTGCCCATCATCGCGCTCGCCTTCATCGGTCTTTTCTTCTCGCGCTACCTCGCCGCCTACCAGCTCGGCCACATCGAGTCGGCGTGGGACCCGTTCTTCGGCGACGGCACCGAGCGCGTCATCACCTCGGAAGTGTCGGAGGCGTTTCCGATCCCCGACGCGGGGCTCGGCGCCGTCGTGTACGTGCTCGAGATCGTCACCGGCGTCATCGGCGACCGGCGCCGCTGGCGCACCATGCCGTGGATGAGCCTGGGCTTCGGCGTGCTCATCGTGCCGCTCGGCGCCGTCAGCATTTTCTTCATCATCATCCAGCCGATCGTGATCGGCACCTGGTGCGCCCTGTGCATCCTGGGCGCGGCCGCGATGCTGGTGCAGATCCCGTACGCCTTCGACGAGCTGCTCGCGACGCTCCAGTTCCTGAAGGACCGCGCGAAGAAGGGACGCAACCTCTGGTACGTTTTCTGGCGCGGGGACACGATCGAGGGCGGCCGGGAGGCGCCGGACGACTTCGAGCGCCCGCCGCTGGCGGTGGTGCGCGACATGGTGCAGGGCGGGGTGACGCTCCCCTGGACGCTGGCGGCGAGCATCGCGATCGGCGTGGCGCTGATGCTGAGCCGCCTCCTGTTCGACGCCGCCGGCACCGCCGCGAACAACGACCATCTCATCGGGGCGCTCGTCATCACGGTCTCCGCCATCGCGCTCGCGGAGATGGCGCGCCCGCTGCGCTACGTGAACGTGCTCTTCGGCGCCTGGCTCCTCGCCGCGCCGTGGCTGCTCGCCGGCTACACCGCCTCGGGCGCGTGGGCGAGTGTCGTTGCCGGGCTCGCTCTCATCGTCCTCGCGCTGCCGCGCGGCCCGATCCACAGCCGCTACGGCGCCTGGGACCGCATGATCCGCTGAGCCGCGTTTAGCCGCCGGCGGCGATCCTGTAGCCGCCCAGGCAGCCCAGGAGCACCGAGACGGTCGCCGGCCGCCGAATGACCGCGCGCGCGCCGAGCAGGCGGGGTTCCGCACGCATCTTGCAAAGCCGGTACGCTCGCAACCAAGAAATTTTTTTGTAAATCGTGCTTTCAGCGATACCTCGCGGCGCGCGATCTTGGCACCATCGCGCGGCCAATGAATCCAACAAAGGGAGCCGGCGTGATGGAATTGCTGCTGCGCGCAGCGAGCAGGATCGGAAGCAGTCAGCAACTCGCTACGCTGCTGAACGTGCCGCACGAGGAGCTGCGCGCCTGGATGCGCGGCGAAGGCGAGCCACCGGGGCCGGTGGTGGCCCGGGTGGAAAAGCTGCTCGCCGACCGCCCCGCCCGCGACGGGCCCGCGGAGCGCTAGGAGCGGCGGCGCACCACGCTGAAAGACCCGTCAGTCTCCAGCACCACCGATTCGACGTCCTCGAGCGCTGCCACGCCGGCGCCGCGGAGCGCCGCTTCAACCTCGTCCGCCGTGACGCGCGCGTGGCGCAGCGCTTCGGGCAGCAGCGCGCCGCGGTGCGCAAGCAGCACCGGTTCGCCAGTCACCGAGCGCCGCACCCAGCGCCAGCGCACGCTCGACCAGGTGATGAGGAATTGCAGGGCGGCGAGCAGCGCGAGCGCCAGCGCCCCCTGCGCCAGCGCCACGTTGCGGTCGATGAGGATCGTGGCAAGGGTCGAGCCGAGCGCTACCGTGACGACGAAGTCGAAGGCGTTCATTTTCGAAAGCGTGCGGTTGCCGCACGCCCGCAGGATCAGCACCAGGCTCGCATAGGCAAGCAAGCCGACCACCGCAGTACGGCCCAGCACCGCCCAGCCGTCGAAGAAGATGGGACTCAGGCTTTCGCGTCCTCGCTCGGCGCGCCGGCGGCGAGCCAGGCGGCGAACTCGGGGATCGCCTGGGCCTGGCGCCACTCCTCGAGCACCATGCGCGCGGTGGCATGAGCCGCCCGATCTTCCACCACGATGCGCAAAAGCCAGGCCTCGAACGCCGGCGGCTCGGGATCCTCGCGCACCACGCGCTCGAGCAGCGCGCGCTTGGCGGCGAGGCCGATCGCGTCGGGGGTCTGGTCGCGCTTGCGGCTTCGCCGGCGCCCTTCGGCGGCTTCGAGCGCCGCGAGCAGGGCGGCGGCCACCCGGGCCGGCCGCTCAGGCATGCGGGAATGCCCCGCGCCCGTCGGGGCGCCGGTAGCCGCGTTCGGCCGCGGCGAGGTCGAGCTCGACGCTCGCAAGGTCCTCCAGCATCACTTCGGCGGGGCTGCACGGGTGAAGCCGCGTGAGCACCTTGAGGGCGCCGCGGCAGCGGTTGCACACCTCGAGCGCCGCGCTCGCCATCGGCTGCTCCGGGACGAGCGAGGCGAGCCGCTCGTGGTCGGCAAGCCCGCAGTACGCGCACGTCAGCGAGTGCATCCGCCATGCCGAGCCGCACTGGCCGCAGCGCAGGGCCCGCGTGCGCTCGACGCCGCAGACCTCGGCGAAGGCCGGCCAGTGCCCGCAGACCGGGCAGTACCCTTTCGCCCAGCCGCCCGGAATCCGCGCGGCCCAGCGGCGCGCGCAGGCATGCAGCAGCGGCACCGGCAGCAGCGCGGCGACGGCGCGGAAGGCGTCGGGGTCGGCGTCGCCCGCGAGCGCCGCGAGCCGCGCCTCGTCGCCCTCCAGCGCCGCCCGGAACACCGCGGGCGCATCGGCCGGCGAGCCCGGCATCACGCTCTCGCACAGACGCTCGAGGGCTTGCCGCTCGACCTTCACCCGCGCGGGAACGAGGAGCGGCACCGCGGCCTGCGGCGGCGGCACGGCGTTGTCCCATTCCGGATCGTCGAGCGCGCGCAGCACGGCGGCGACCGGGTCGAGCCAGGGCGTCCACTCCGGGTTCCGCCGCCGCAGCTCGTCCAGGCGCTTCATGGCGTGCTCAGGCGGCGCGCCTGCGTGGCGCCTTCGAGCGCCGGCGCCTCCACGCGAATGAGGCGCGGCGTGTCCTCGTAGGGCTTCGAGCCCTCGTGCATCACCACCGGATTGCCGCGGTTGCCGATATCGGCGCCGGGGCCGCCGCCGCGCGTGCGCTCGGCTTCCGGGCTGGTGCAGCTTGCGGTGGTGACAATCACGAGAACCAGGAAAAGTCTCATGCGTGCGCTCCATACGGCGAGAAGACGATCAGCATGCGCACGAGAAACCCGCCGGCGAGCGCCAGCACCGCGGCGGTGGCGACGCTGCGCCCGCGCGGCCAGCCGTCGGTGAACCGCAGCGCGAGCGGCGCGGCGTAGCCGATGGCGAGCACCCCGGCCAGCATCGCGAGGTTGAGCGGGCTGAGGAGCGCCTGCGCGGCGCCGCCAAGCGACACGACAAGCGCAGCGAGCGCGACGAGCGCAACCATCAGGGCCTGCGCGTCGATGCGCCGCAGCGCCGCCAGGCCGGGCAGGTCCCAGCCGCGCCAGCGCGCGAAGAGCACGAGGTAGGCCGCCGCCATCGAGAGCGCGGTGAGCGCGAGCACCGCGCCGATGAGCGGCGTGTCGGCCCACACCGGGCGGCTGGTGAAGGCGAGGAGCATGCCTTCGTAGCTGGCGATATAGAGGCCGAGCAGCGCGCCGATCACCACGATCACCGTCCCGAGGGCTCCGGGCGGTCGGAGCTTGAGCAGGCCGCGCCAGCGCAGCCAGCCCGCTTCGGTGGCCGCGGCGAGCGCCGAGAGGAAGGCGAAGAAGCTGAACGCGAGGAGCATCCACGCGCCCATGTTCATCGGCGTCCACCACTGCAGGAGCGGCCGCCAGGTGTGCACTTCCACCATGAGGTGCCAGAAGCGGTCGGGCCGGGCGAGGTCGAAGATCAGCGCGAGGCCGCCCAGCGCGGCGCAGGGCAGCACGGTGAGGTAGCCGACGCGCGCGAGCGGCCGGTCGCGCTCGCGTCCGAGAAGGTCGATCAGCGCCGCGAGGAGATAGCAGCCGCCGGCCAGTCCGCCGAAGAAGAAGTAGGCGACGATGAGCCAGTGCCACTCCGGGCCGGCGGTGAACCAGGTGCTCGAGGGGGCGTCGATCATTCGATCCGGCGCCGGAAGTTGACGAGCGCAATCACCGCGGCGGCCAGCGCCCCGAGCACCGAGAAAAGCCCCGCCATCGGCATGTTACGGCTGGGAAGCTGCGGATCGGGCGGCAGGTGATAGACCTCGGGCCGGTCGACCAGCAGGAAGAACGCGTTCAGGCCGCCGAGCATCTTTTCATCCGCGCCGTAAAGAAAGGCCCGCTTCTCGCCGCCGGCGTGCAGCTGCGCGACGCGCTGCTCGGCCCGCTGGCGCAGCTCCTTGATCGGCCCGAAGTGGATGGAGTCAGTGGGGCAGGCCTTGGAGCACGCCGGCTCGAGGCCCGCCTGCAGCCGGTCGTAGCACAGGGTGCACTTCTGCGCGGTCTTCGACACCGGGTTCATCTCGATCACGCCGAACGGACAGGCGCCGATGCAGGCCTTGCAGCCGTTGCACACGTCGGACTGGATCACCACCGTGTCGAACTCGGTGCGGATGATGGCGTTGGTGGGGCAGACTTCGAGGCACCCGGCCTGCACGCAGTGCTTGCACACGTCGCTCATCATCAGCCAGCGGCCTTCGGTGCGCGCCTCGTCGAACTGCTCGACGAAGCGCACGTGCCGCCAGTTGATGCCGTCGAGCCGGCGCGTGTTGTCGTAGCTGTCGCCCGAAAGCGTATTCTGCCCGCCCTCGGCGGCGGGCAGCTGGTTCCACTGCTTGCACGCCACCTCGCAGGCCTTGCAGCCGATGCACACGGTGGTGTCGGTGAAAAAGCCCATCGGCTCGGCCATGGCGTCCTATGCTTTCTGCACGTTGCACACGAAGGCCTTGCCCTCGTGGATCGAGACGTTAGGGTCGCCGACCAGCGCGCTCATCTCGTTGGTGGCATCGCCGGTCACGAGCCCTTCCCAGCCCCAATGAAAGGGCATGCCAACCTGGTGCACCGTCTGCCCGTTGATGCGCAGCGGCCGCATCCGCCGCGTCACCAGCGCCTTGGCGCGCACCCGCGCGCGCGGGCTCGAAACGATCACCCAGTCGGTGTTGCCGATACCCTTTTCCCGGGCGAGCTCCGGCGAGAGCTCCACGAAGAGCTCGGGCTGCAGCGCGGTGAGCCAGGGATTCCAGCGGCTCATGGCGCCGGCGAGGTAGTGCTCCGTGAGGCGGTAGGTGGTGATGACGTACGGGAAGGCGGGATCGCCGATGCTCGCGAGCGGGTTGCCGCTCACCTTCCAGTACTTGTAGACGGGGCTCGACTGCTGCCTGTAGAGCGGGTTGCGCACCACCGACTCGGCCGGCTCGTAGTGCACGGGCAGCGGCCCGTCGACCAGCCCCTGGGGCACGTAGAGCCAGGCGACGCCGTCGGACTTCATGATGAACGCCGCGGTGCCGGGCAACGCGTCCATGCCGGTCGCGCCCGGCTTGGCTTTGTCAGTGGGCGGCTTGTCGAGCGGGAAGTCGGGGGTGTCGAGGCCGACCCATCGTTTCTTGCCCTCGTCCCACCACACCCATTGCTTGCGCTCGCTCCAGGGCCTGCCTTGCGGATCGGCCGAGGCGCGGTTGTACATGATGCGGCGGTTGGCCGGCCACGCCCAGCCCCAGCCAAGCTGCGCGCCGGCGACGCCCGGCGGATCGGGCTGACGCGCGGCGGAGCGGTTGTCGTCCGGCGCCGGGAAGACGCCGCAATAGATCCAGGATGCGCAGGCGGTCGAGCCGTCGTCGCGCAGGTCGTTGGCGCTCGCGATGTGCCTTGCGGGATCGGCGCTGTAATAGCCGTTGATCTCCTTCAGCATCTTGGGCATGGAAGGCTCGCCCAGGCGCTGGTCGGCCGGGTCTTCGGAGGCGTAGTTCCACACAAGGTTGAGGAAGCCCTGGTCGCGCGCGAGCTTCGAGCCGGCGTAGAGCTTCTTCAGGCGCAGCCCCAGGTGCCAGGTGAACCACGGATCGGTGCGGCAGTCGCCCGGCGGATCGGCGGCCTTGAAGTGCCACTGCAGCAGGCGCTGGGTGTTGGTGAAGCTGCCGTCGTACTCGGCCACCTGCGAGGACGGAAAGAAGAAGACCTCGGTCCCGATGTCGGCGGGGCGCACCTCGCCCGACTTCACCTCGGGCGCGTTCTTCCAGAAGGTGGCCGTCTCGTGGATCCAGTTGTCCTTCACCACCAGCCATTCGAGCTTGCGCATGGCGGCGCGCTCGAGCTTCGCGTTGAGCGAGGTGGCGGGGTTCTGGCCGATGCAGAACATGCCGCGCACCCGTCCCTCGTTCATCGCGACGAACATCGCCATGTGCGAGTGGTCGCCGATGATCTTCGGATGCCAGTCGTAGCCGAAGTCGTTCTCCGGGGTGGCCGCGCCGCCGTACATCGACTTGAGGTACGACACCATGAACGCCGGCGTGCGGGACCAGAAGCCGGTGGCCTGGGTCTCCGCGGCCAGCCACGCCGCGAGCGACTCGTGGTCGTCGTCCTTCATCGCCGAGGGATGCGGCATGTAGCCGTGAATCGAGTGGTACAGCGTGGGGATGTCGGTGGAGCCCTGGATCGAGGCGTGGCCGCGCAGCGCCAGGATGCCCGCGCCGGGCCGGCCGAAATTGCCCAGCAGCAGCTGCAGCAGCGCTGCGCAGCCGATGATCTGCGGCCCGTTGGTGTGCTGCGTCCAGGCCACCGCATAGGCGAAGGAGGTGGTGCGCTCGGGGCCCGAGTTCTCGAGGATCGTCTCGGCGATCCGCAGGAAGGTCTCGCGCGGGCAGCCGGTGGCCTGCTCGACCATCTCGGGCGTGTAGCGGCTGAAGTGGCGCCGCACGATCTGGTACACGCAGCGCGGATCCTTCAGCGTATCGTCGCGCTCGGGCGGCGGCGGCACCAGCGTGCGCACCAGCTGGTCGAACGGCGGCCCCTTGGCCCCGGCCTTCTTGGCCAGCGCTTCCTTGCCCGGTTGCTTCTTCTCGCCGCGGTCGGTACCCACCGCCTGCTCGCCGGAGCGCTGCGTGTCGGCGGTCCATCCGGTGGCCTCCGCGCCGCCGCCCGTGTACTGCCAGGTCTCGTTCCGGTACTCGCCGAGGAAGCCGTTAAACGGCCATTCCTTGACGTCTCCGGTGTAGTCCATGAGGCCGGAGAAGACGCCGTCCAGGTCCTCGGTGTCCTGGAAGCGCTCCGAGATGAGCGTGGCCGCGTTGGTGTAGGTCGCCACCCAGGTGCGGAAAAACGGGTCGCTGTTCCAGCGCTCGCTGTTGAGCACGTAGTTGACCAGGCCGCCGAGGAAGGCGATGTCGGAGCCGGCGCGGATCGGCGCATAGAGATCGCACATCGCGCTCGTGCGGGTGAAGCGCGGATCGACGTGGATAAGCTTCGCGCCGCGCTCCACCTTGGCCTTCATCGGCCAGCGGAACGCCACCGGGTGGTTCTCGGCCATGTTCGAGCCCATGATCACCACGCAGTCGGAGTCGGCCATGGCGCGCGGATACAGCGTCGCGGCGCCGCGTCCCAGGCGCGTCCCCAGACCGGGGACGCTCGAGCTGTGTCATATCCGCGCCTGGTTCTCGATGGGCACGATGCCCAGGCCCCGCAGCAGCTTCTGCTGGATGTGGTTCCACTCGTTGTCGAGCGTCGCGCCACCGAGCGAGAAGATCGAGGTGGTGCAGTTGACCAGGCGGCCGTTGGACAGCCGCTCGACGAAGGTCTCGTCGCGCGTCTTCTTCACGAGCTCGGCCACCCGGTCCATCGCGCGCTCGAGGTCCCACACCTCCCAGTCGGCCGCGCCGGGGGCGCGGTGCAGCACCTGCGTGGGACGGTTGGGGTTGACGTGGAGCTGGAAGATCGCCGCGCCCTTGGGGCAGAGCGTGCCCTCGTTGTGCGGGCTGCGCGCGTCGCCTTCGATGTTGACGATCTTTCCTTCGACCGTGTGCACCAGGGTGGCGCAGCCCACCGCGCAGTAGGGGCAGATGCTCGGCGTGACCTTCGCGTCGCGGATGCGCAGCGCCTGCGCGCGCGCGACGGTCGGGGCGAGGTTGACGCCTGCCGCCACCAGCCCGCCGAGCGCGGTGCCGCGGCCGGCGAGCTTCAGGAAATCACGTCGCGAGAGGCTCACGCGGGGAGATCTGGCGCATGATGAGCGCAAGCGCCACGACAAGGTAGAGCGTGCCCATCGGCACCCACATGATGAGCCCCGCGAGCTGCTGGTCGACGAGCGGCGCGAGCCCCCAGAGCTCCGCGCCCGGCGCGAGGATCGGGTACCAGGGCCGTCCGGCGAAGGTGAGCAGCGCGCCCAGCGCGCCGGTGTGCAGGATCGTGACGAACAGCATTGGCGCCGCGCGCAGTCCCGTATTCAGCACCGCGGCCCAGAACCACAGGCTCGCGGCGATAAGCGCCGCGTAGGCGAGCGTGTGCGCCGTGGCGTCGAGCAGCACGGCGGCGTAGACCGGCGGGAAGTGCCACAGCCAGATCGCAAGACCGTAGGTCGCCGTCGCGAGCATTGCGTTGCCTTGGGCGCGCAGATCCATACCAAGCACGAGAAGCGGCGCGGCCACCGCGACGAGCAGCACGTGCTGGACCATGTGGGCAGACACGAGCGTCGCCGACAGGCGGCAAAGCGGAGACACGAGCGCAAGGACCAGCACCAGCCAGCCGGCCGTAAAGCAGGCCACCTGCCAGCGAGGCAGCGACCGCGCCTTCCTCGCGTACAGCACGAACGCAATCGCGAGGGGAAGAACGGTCTGCGGCGCGAAGCTCCACGCCGACCATAGTCCATGCGGCACGGCAGCGGCGCTGCCGGCGAGGCACAAGCTGATGAGCGACGCGAGGTCCACTGTATTTCCCAGACCGGTTGCGCGCGCCGAGAGTTCCTGAACCCCCTGGGGACGGAGCCCGGGCTCCGTCCCCGACGTGCCGTGACGATCCCTCGAATCCGCAGTCAAACGCGGGAATCCATCCAGGGGAATGCCCATGACCCGACTTTTCGCGCTGCTCGCCGCGTTCGCTTTCATCGCTTCGGCTCACGCCCAGGCGCCCCGCTCGCCGAATCCGAAGCCCGTCACGCCGCCGTTCGAGGTGAGCGTGTTCGCCGAAGGGCTCGAGCATCCCTGGGGCCTTGCGCTGCTGCCCGACGGGCGGCTGCTCGTCACCGAGCGCCCCGGGCGGCTGCGCCTCGTGTCGCGCGAGGGCAAGCTCTCCGAGCCGCTCGGGGGCGTGCCCGAGGTGTTCGCGCGCGGCCAGGGCGGGCTGCTCGACGTCGCGCTCAGCCCCCGCTTCAAGGAGGACCGGACGATCTTCCTTTCCTTTGCCGAACCGGGCCAGGGCGGCGCCGGCACGGCCGTGGCCCGGGCGCGGCTGGAGGAAAAAAACCTCCAGGACGTGAACGTGATCTGGCGGCAGGCGCCGAAGGTGTCGGGCACCAACCATTGGGGCTCGCGCCTGGTGTTCGCGCGCGACGGCTCGCTGTTCATCACCACCGGCGACCGGCAGGAGCACAAGGACCAGGCGCAGAACCCCGCCAACACCATCGGCACCGTGGTGCGCGTGCAGGCCGACGGCGCGGTGCCGAAGGACAATCCGTTCGTCGCCGACAAGGCGAAGCGCACGGAGATTTTCAGCTACGGCCATCGCAACATCCAGGCGGCCGCGCTGCACCCGAAGACGGGCGCGCTCTGGGTGGTCGAGCACGGCCCGCGCGGCGGCGACGAGCTGCACCGCGTGCAGGCCGGGCTCAACTACGGCTGGCCGGTGATCACCTATGGCGTGAACTACGACGGCTCGCGCATCACCGACAAGCGCGAGGCGCCCGGCCTGGAGCAGCCGGCGTATTACTGGGACCCGGTGATCGCGCCCTCCGGCGCGCTCTTCTACACCGGCAAGGCATTCGCCGGCTGGCAGGGCGACCTGCTGGTAGGCTCGCTGCGCCCCGGGGGCCTCGTGCGGCTGCGGCTCGACGGCGAGCGCGTCGCGCTCGAGGAGCGCTACCGCCGCGGCGCGCTCGACACCCGCGTGCGCGCGCTCGTCCAGGGCCCGCAGGGCGAGATCTTTGCCGCCACGGACCAGAAGAACGGGCGCATCCTGCGCATCAGCCCACGTTCATGACGGTTGCGCGGCGGGCTCGCCGCCCTGGCGCAGGGCGAGCCAGTTGAGGACGTCCTCGCGGCGAAGGAGGCCCAGCATGCGCCCGCGCTCCACCACCGGCAGCTGGTTCACCCGCAGCTCGCCCATGCGCGAGAGCGCCTCGTAGGCGTCGTCGGTCGGCGCGACGGTGTGCAGCCGCTCGCGCGGCGTCATGATGCGCTCGACGGTGGTGGCGGCGCGCTCCTCCGGCGCCACGCGCTTCACGTCCTCGAGGCACGCCATGCCGGCGAGGCGCTCGCCGTCGAGCACCGGGAAGGCGCGCTGGCCGCTGCGCAGGAGGTGCGCGTCGACCAGCTCCTGCACGCTGATGCGCGGGGCGACCGCCTCGAAGCGCGTGCCCATGAGGCGCGACACGGGCACGCCTTCGAGCGACTCGCGCGTGAGGAGCTGGCGGTAGCTCATGAGCGCGGCGCTGTAGAGGAACCAGCCGATGAAGGCGAGCCACAGGCCGCCGATGCCCACGCCGAAGATCGGCACGCGCACGCCGAGCACCATGAGAAGGCCCGTGGCGATCAGCACCCAGGCGAACGCCTGGCCCATTCCCGCCGCCCAGCGCGTGGCGCGCCGCAGGTTTCCGGTGATGCCCCACAGGATTGCGCGCAGCACGCGGCCGCCGTCGAGCGGAAAGCCCGGCACGAGGTTGAACACGGCGAGCAGCACGTTGATCTGGCCGAGCCACAGGAGCAGCGTCGGCGCGGGGCCGAGCGCTTCGAGGAATGCGCGCGGGTCGGCCGGGTCGAGGCGCGCCATGTCGACGAACAGGCCCGCGGCGAGCAGGCACAGCGCCCCGATGACGAGGCTCGTTACCGGACCGACGGCCGCCATCCACAGCTCCGCACGCCAGCGCTCGGGCTCGCGGTCCATGTGCGCCATGCCGCCGAACACGAACAGCGTGATGCGGTGCATCGGCACGCCCATGCGCCGCCCGACCAGGGCATGCGAGAGCTCGTGCAGCAGCACGGATACGAAGAACAGCACGGCCGCGGCGAGCGCAACGCCCCAGGCAAGGCCCGGTCCCCAGTCAGGGTGCCACGCGGGGAAGAGGCCCATCGCCAGGCTGGTGGCGATCAGGAAGAAGATGATCGACAGGCTCCAGTCCACATGGACGTCGATGCCGGCAATTCGCGTCAGTTTGAAACCCATGGTCCCAACCTTGCTGCAAATCGGATACCCGATAGGAGGTGCTATGTTGCAGAAAGTGATGAAAGACTTGAAGGGCGACGCGATCGTCGCGCGCGACGGGGAGCTCGGCTCGGTCAGGGATGTCTATTTCGACGACCAGCGCTGGGCGGTCCGCTACCTCGTGGTCGATACCGGCAAGTGGCTCCCCGGGCGCAAGGTACTGATTTCGCCCGCTTCCGTGACCGGGGCGGACGAGCGCTCGCTGCGCGTGGCGCTGTCCCGCGAGCAGGTGCAGAACGCCCCGGACCCGGGCGAGGATCCGCCGGTGTCGCGCCTGATGGAGGAAGCGCACGCGAAGCACTATGGCTATCCGCCCTACTGGACGGGGCCCTACCTCTGGGGCGCGACCGACGTGCCCTTGGCCGAGCACCCGGCCGAGTACGGGGAGAAGCAGTCGCGCGCGCGCGAGGAGGCGCAGGAGCAGGCCGCGCAGCGCGCGCGGGAGACGCACCTGCGCTCGAGCAGCGAAGTCGTCGGCTATCGCATCCAGGCGGCCGACGGCGAGATCGGCCACGTCGAGGACTTCCTGGTCGACGACCGCAGCTGGGCCATCGCCGACATGGTGGTCGATACCGGCAACTGGCTGCCGGGCCGCAAGGTGCGCGTCGCGCCCTCGGCGATCGAGGACATCGACTGGAACGGGCGCCAGGTGCGGGTGCGCCTCACGCGCGCGGAGATCGAGCGATCGGCCGAGCTGCACTAGCGGCGCTGGTCGCTGCACTGGCGGCGTTCGCCGCGGCGGTTCCCGGCGCGGCGGCCGCGCCTGGGGAGGCCGCGCGCCTGGTGCTCGAGCAGACGAACGCGTTCCGCAAGGCGCAGGGCCTCGCGCCGCTCGCCACCGATCCCGCCCTCGACAAGGCGGCGCAGGCCTATGCCCGGCACATGGCCAGGGCCGGCAAGCTCGGCCACACCGTCGACGGGCGCCAGGCGGCCGAGCGCGCGCAGGCGCAAGGCTACGAGGCCTGCATCGTGGCGGAGAACGTGGGCTACCAGTACGACTCGCGCGGCTACGAGGCGCCGGGGCTCGCGCGCGAGCTGATGGAAGGCTGGAAGAAATCGCCCGGCCACCGCGAGAACCTGGAAGACGGGGCCGTGAGCGAGATCGGCGTCGGCATCGCTCAGGACGAAAAAGGCGGCTACTTCGGCGTGCAGCTCTTCGGGCGGCCCCGGCGCGAGGCCATCCGCTTTTCGGTGCAGAACGGCGCGGGGCGCGAGATCGCCTACCGCGCGGGCGAGCGCGAGTTCACGCTGCCGCCGCGCGCCACGCGCGAGCACATGATCTGCCGTCCGGTGACGATCGCCATCGAAGCGCTCAAGTTCTCGCGTCCCGTGCGCGATGGCGCCACCTACGCGGTGCGCGGCCAGGGCGTCAGCGTTCGCGAGTAACCCGCGAGCCTTCCGAGCGGCCGAGCACCAGGCTGAAGCGGATGAGGGCGGCGAACACGAGACCGCCCAGGGCGTTCCCGAGCGTCGCGATCGCCACCATGCCGAGCAAGGCGCCGGCCGGGATGTCCGCCCCCATCAGCATCGCGGCGAGCACGTCGAGGGTCGAGGTGATCGAGTGGTGCAGGTGCGCGAGCCCGATCAGCCCGGTGACCAGCCAGATGAACACGATCTGGCTGATCGTCTCCTGCGCCGCGGCGACGAGCCATGAAAGCAGTCCCATCAGCCATCCCGCGAGCACGGCGCTGAGCAGCATCACGTCCCACGGGGCCGCGAGGAAGCCGCGCGCGAGCTTCTCCAGCGGTTCCCGCTCCACGACGCCGAGCGCTGGCCCGAGCATCGCGAGCAGCACCGCGAAGAGCGCCGCGCCCGCCATGTTGCCGGCATAGACCAGGCCCCACAGGCGCGCCAGCGCCCGCAGGCGCGCCTGGCCTGTCAGCACGGGAAGGATGGCGATCGTGGTGTACTCGGTGAACAGATCCGTGTGCGCCAAAATGACCCCAGGATGAAGCCGATGGTGTAGGCGTTCGCCGCGAGGATCCGGGCCGTGACGGGCGCGAGCGCGCCGTCGGTCAGGGTGAGGACGATGCCGATGCCGAGCGTGCTGGCGCCGACCCCGATGCCCGCGAGCACGCCCGAGACCGCGAGCCCGTACGCGGGGCGCTCCAGCTCCTCCTGCGCCTGCGCGATTTCCTGGCGCAGGATGGTCCGGACGGGCTTGAGCGGCCCCTCGGGGGAACGCCGCGGCGTGGTCCGTTCCTCGGATTCGGCCATGGCGCGGCGCGCTGCAATTGCCGCGCCCGGGGCATGCCGTTTGCTGGCGCGGGACGTGACCGAGCTCCATACCGCCCTTGCCGTGGCCGGCGCCATGGTGATCGCGCTGGGGCTGCTGTGGCGGCCGCTCGAGCGCTCGCCGTTCAGCGCGCCGCTCATCGCGCTGCTGCTTGGGGTGGCGCTGGGGCCGCAGGCGCTGGGGGTGCTCGACCCTTCGGCTTGGGGTCATCGCGAGACGCTCCTCGAGGGGGCGGCCCGACTGACCATCGCCATCGGCCTCATGAGCATCGCCCTGTACCTCCCCCCGGACTGGCTTTCGCAACGCTGGCGCTCGCTCGCGGTGCTCCTCGCGGTGGTGATGCCGCTCATGGCGCTGGCGGCCGGCCTGCTCGCGTACTGGCTGCTCGCGCTGCCGCTTCTCGTGGCCCTGCTCATCGGCGCGGTGCTTTCGCCGACCGACCCGATCGTCGCCGCCACGATCGTCACCGGCGATTACGCCGAGAAGAGCCTGCCGCAGCGCCTGCGCCACCTGCTGCTCGGCGAATCCGGCGCGAACGACGGGCTCGCCTATCCGCTCGTGTTCCTGCCGTTATTGCTGCTGGTGCGGCCGCCGGGCGAGGCGCTGGGCCACTGGCTCGCCGTGAGCCTGCTCTATGCCGTGGGCGTGGCCCTGGCGCTGGGCACCCTGATCGGCCATTTCGCCGGCCGCGTGTTGCTGTGGGCGGAGAAGCACCACGCGATCGAGGTGCATTCGCTGTTCGCCTACACCCTCGCGCTCACGCTGCTCGTGCTCGGCGCGCTCGAGCTGGTGCATGCCGACGGCATCCTCGGCGTGTTCGTCGCCGGCATCGCGTTCTCGCGCGCGGTCGGCGGCAAGGAGCGTGTCGAGGAGGAGCGGGTGCAGGAGGCGATCAACCGCTTCTTCACATTGCCCATCTTCGTGCTGCTGGGGCTGGTGCTGCCGTGGGCGCAGTGGCAGGCGCTCGGCTGGCCTGCGCTCGCCTTCGCCGTGGCGGTGCTCCTGCTGCGCCGGCTGCCGGCGGTGCTGCTGGTGGCGCGCTTCACGCCGGACCTCGTGCACCGCCGCGACCGGCTGTTCGCCGGCTGGTTCGGCCCGCTCGGCATTGCGGCGCTGTTCTACGCGGTGCTCGCCGTCGAGCGCACGGGGCAGGAGATCGTGTGGACGGTGGCGAGCCTCGCCATTGCCGCCTCGGTGCTCGCGCACGGCATCACCGCGGCGCCGTTCACGCGCCGCTACGCGAGGCGCGCGAGCACTTCCTCGTACTGATCCCGCGCGTGCTTGAGGCGGTCCCAGCGCACGCCCACCAGCGGGAACTCGGAGGCCACCAGCACGCTGAGGAGCGAGTTCACGTGCCCGAGGAGCGCGTCGTGCCCGTGCCGGCCGGCGCGCCGCTCCTCGATCAGCGCGTCGCGCACGCGGACCATGCAGCCGGTGGCGCCGGCGAGGGTATCGTGCACGTGATCGGGCTTGTGCTCGAGCACGTGGTCGAGCGCGGCGAGGCCTTCGCGGCAGGCGGCGGCGAGCTCAGCGGCCATGGCTCGAAAAGCGCAGGTGCTCCTGCGGCTGCTTCGCCGACTCGTTGCCCGCCTGGAACAGGGCCCAGCGCGACAGCAGCGTCCCGGCGAGGATGCCGGCGGCGGCGAGCCTCGAGGATCGGCCGCTCGCATAGCAGGCGAGCGGTAGGGCGAGGCTCAAGGCGAGCCCCGCCTTGTAGAGGAGTCCCCAGCGCCCGCGCGGACCCGACACGTCCTGGCGCTTGCGGCTTGCGCCGGCGGCCGCGGTGGCGGCCAGGGTGGCGACGGTCGCGGTGCACGCGATGCTTGCGAGCGCCGGATGCTCGCGGCGTTCCACGAGCGAGAGCGCGGCCGCGGCGGTCGCGAAGCTGGAGCCGGCGAACTGCACGCCCAGCGCGCGGGGCGTCGCCGCCCACAGCGGCGTCGCCGTCGCCGAGAGCAATGGCGCGGTGTAGGCCGTCATGCCGAGCGCGCTGAAAGCCGCGGCGGGCTGCGCGAGCGGCCTCAACGGGGTGAGCGCCGCGACGCTCGCGCCGCCGAAGGCGCTGAGGATGTACGTCCCGATCGACATCGGCGAGGTGCGGCGGAAGATGCGCAGCATGTTGTACCAGCGCCGCGGCGTATGCAGGTCGAGGACGAGCAGCGCAGGGCCCACCACCGCGCCGCCTGCCGCCGCCATCCAGCGGCCGTTGCGCGCGAGGGTCCTGTCCCGGGTGAAGGCGGCGATGACCTGCGCCGCGCCCGAGAGCCCGCCCACCACGACGTACAGGGCGACCAGGAACTTGTATGGGCTCGGCTTGAGCGCGGGCTGGCCGTAATAGGTGGGCAGATCCCTTTTCATTCCCCCTCCTGGAGAAACCAGGCCGCCGCCGCGGCCAGTCCGACGGCGGTCGCGAGCCCCGCCATCAATCCCGGGCGCACCCGGTCGGCCCCGCGCGTGGGCTTTTCCGGCAGGTTGTAGACCTCCGGGCGCTCGGTGAGGAGGAAGAACGCGTTCAGGCCGCCCAGCTCGCCGCCGGTCGAGCCCGGCACCCCGTAAAGGTAGGCCTCCGGCCGCCCCTGGGCGTGCAGCGCCTCGACGCGCCGCCCGGCGCGCGCGTGCAGCTCCTCGAGCGTGCCGAACTGGATCGACTCGGTGGGGCAGGCCTTGGCGCAGGCCGGCTCCAGGTCGCCTTTCATCCGGTCGTAGCACAGCGTGCACTTGTGCGCCTTGCCGTCGACCTTCGACAGGTCCACCACGCCGAAGGGGCACGAGGGCACGCAGTAGCCGCAGCCGTTGCAGATGTCCTGCTGCACCACCACGGTGTCGAACTCGGTCCGGAACAGCGCGCCGGTGGGACAGGCTTCGAGGCAGGGCGCGTTCGCGCAATGCTTGCAGACGTCGCTCATCATGAGCCAGTGGCTCTGGAATGGCGGCATCTCGTGCGGGCGCTCGCCGCCGGCGCCCATGTTCTCCACGAACCTCACGTGCCGCCAGGTGGTCGCCGAGAGCGCGCCCGTGTTGTCGTAGCTCATGCCGGTGAGCCCGAGGCGCTCGGCGGGCAGCACGTTCCACTCCTTGCACGCCACTTCGCAGGCCTTGCAGCCGATGCACAGGGTCGTGTCGGTGAAGAACCCGTAGCGCTGGCCCGGCTCGATCTTCGTTGCGTGCTTCACCGCAGCCGTCCCTTGCGCAGGTTGCAGGTGAGGGCCTTGCCCTCGTGCATGGTGGTATTCGGATCGCCCACGATCGAGGTGAGGACGTTGGCGACGTCGCCGGTGGCGAAGCCCTTCCAGCCGAAGTGCCAGGGCATGCCGATCTGGTAGACGAGCGCGCCGTCGAGCCTGAGCGGCGCAAGGCGGGCGGTGACGAGCGCGCGCGCCTCGACCTCGCCGCGGGCGGTGCCGAGCACCACCCAGTCGAGGGTGGCGATGCCGAGCTTCGCGGCGAGCTCGGGCGGGATCTCGGCGAAGCCCTCGGGCTGCAGCTCCGCGGTGTGCGGCACGAGGCGCGTGGGGGTGCCCCCCGAATGGTGCTCGGTGAGCCGATAGGTGGTGAGCACGTGCGGAAAGCGCGGATCGCCCACGCCGTGGTACGGGTTGGCCGGGCTTTCCCACTTCTTCGCGGTCGGGCTGTCCTGCTGGCGGTAGAGCGCGTTCTTCACCGGCGACTCCACCGGCTCGTAGTGCGCCGGCAGCGGCGCATCCTTCAGGCCCGAGGGCACGAAGAGCGAGGCCTTGCCGTCGGCGATCATGACGAAGGGATCGGAGCCGCGCAGCGCCTCGGCGCCCGCGGGATGGCTCGCCCAGTCGGGCTCGTGGTCCGGCGCCTTGTCCTCGACGAAGTCGAGCGCATCCTTGCCGGCCCACTTGCGCTCGGCCGGATCCCACCACATGAGCTTTTTGCGCTCCGACCAGGGCTTGCCCTGCGGATCGGCCGAGGCGCGGTTGTACATCGTGCGCTGGTTGCCGGGCCAGGCGAACGCCCAGCCGAGGTGCGTGCCCGGCCCGTCGGGGGCGTCGGGCTCGCGCGAGCGCGCCCTGTTGTCGTCCTCGGCGGGGAACACGCCGCTGTAGGTCCACACGCCGCAGGCGGTGCTGCCGTCGTCCTTCAGATCCTTGTAGGTCGCCACCTGCTTGCGGTCGGGCCAGGTGTAGCCGTTCATCTCCTTCAGCACGGCAGACGCGTCGGGCTCGCCGCGGGCGTCCTGCAGCGGGTAGTCCCAGTGCAGGTTGCGGATGGGCGCGTCCTGCTCGTCGCGGCTCGTGGCGTAGAGCGCCTGCAGGCGGCGGCCGAGGTGGTAGACGAACCACAGCTCGGAGCGGTTGTCCCCGGGACCCTGCACCACCTGGTCGTGCCACTGCACCAGGCGATGCGTGTTGGTGAACGTGCCCGCCTTTTCCCCGGCGAGCGAGCCCGGCATCAGGAACACCTCGGTCTTGATGTCGCGCGGCCGCACCTCGCCCGAGCGCACCGCATGGCCCTCGTACCAGAAGGCCGCGGTCTCGGTCTCGGCGATGTCGCGCACCACCAGCCATTCCAGGTTGGCGAGTCCCCGGTCGACCAGGCGCGCGTTGTGGCCGCCCACCGCCGGGTTCTGGCCGAGGAGGAAGAGCCCGCGCACCACGCCGCGCGCCATGGCGAGCGTGAGCGGGAGCTGCGAATGGTCGCCGACGATCTTGGGCAGCCAGTCGTAGCCGAAGTCGTTCTCGCGCGTCGCCGCGCCGCCGTACCAGGCCTTCAGCAGGCTCACCGCGTACTTCGGGAAGTTGTGCCACCAGCCGGTGGGGTTCTGCTCGACCTCGAGGTAGCTCGCGAGGGTGTCGTGCGGCTTGTACGCATGCGGCTGCGGCAGGTAGCTCGGCAGCATGTCGTAGAGCGTGGGCACGTCGGTGCTGCCCTGGATGGAGGTGTGCCCGCGCAGCGCGAGGATGCCGCCGCCGGGACGGCCCACGTTGCCGAGCAGCGCCTGCACGATGGCCGCCGCGCGGATCATCTGCACGCCGGTGGTGTGCTGGGTCCAGCCGACGGCGTAGCAGAAGGCGCCGGTGCGCTCGGGGCCCGAGTTGCCGGCGAGCGCCTCGCACACCTTGAGGAACACGGCCTGCGGGCAGCCGGTGATTTCCTCGACCTTCTCGGGCGTGTACGCGGCGTACTGGCGCTTCAGGATCCGGTAGACGCAGCGCGGATGCTCGAGCGTGAGGTCTTCCTTCAGCTCGCCGCGGCGCAGGCGCTTCGTGTCGTCGGCGAAGGATTCGGTGGTGGCGACGTAGTGCTCGGCGAGGGTGGAGGGCACGGTGCCGCCCTCGTACTGCCACGAGTCGTAGCTGTACTTGCGGCCCTCGTCATCCCACCCGGAGAACAGCCCGTCGCCTTCGGCCGCGGTGTGGAAGCGCTCGTCGATGATGGTGGCGAGGTTCGTGTAGTGCAGCGCGAAGTCGCGGAACCAGCGCTCGTTCTCCAGCAGGAAGCGGATGATCCCGCCGAGGAACGCGATGTCGGTGCCGGCGCGGATCGGTGCATAGAGGTCGGCCAGGGCCGAGGTGCGCGTGAAGCGGGGATCGACGTGGATCACCGTCGCGCCGCGCGCCTTCGCCTGCAGGACGAAGCGGAAGGCGACCGGGTGGTTCTCGGCCATGTTCGAGCCCATCACCACGATGCAGTCGGAATTGGCGAGGTCCCATTGCGGCATCGTCGCGGCGCCGCGGCCGAAGGTGGCGCCCAGACTGGGCACCGAGGAGCTATGTCATACGCGCGCCTGGTTCTCGATCCACACCATGCCCAGGCCCGCGCCGAAGAGCTTCTTGATGAGGTAGTTCTCCTCGTTGTCGAGCGTGGCGCCGCCGAGCGAGGCCATGGCGAGCGTGTGGTTCACGCGCCTGCCGTCGGGAAGCGTGCGCACGAAGCTCGTCGCGCGTGCGCTTGGCGAGGAACGCAATGCGCTCCATGGCCCAGTCGAGCGGCTTGCGCTCCCAGCGCTCCGAGTGCGGCGCGCGATAGAGCACGTGCGCCAGCCGCTCGGGCGCGGTGAGCAGCCCGAGCGTCGCCGCGCCCTTGGGGCACAGCGTGCCCTGGTTGATCGGGCTGCGCGGGTCGCCTTCGACGTGGATCGGCCGGCCGTCCTTGGCGTAGATGAGCAGGCCGCAGCCCACGGCGCAGTACGGGCACACGCCCGGGCCGACGCGGTCGGCCTGCTCGGTGCGCGGCCGCAGCTCGCGCGAGCCGTTGCTCATCGCCGCTCCCGCCATGGCGCTTTCGCCCCTGAGCTGGCGCGGCAGCGCCCAATCATCGAGCAGGCTCAGCGCGCGACGCACGCGGGAAAGCTTCACCGGCTTTTTCATGCGGTCCTCTCGTAGATTCGGTAGGCGACGTGCGCCGCGAGGTCGGGGACGTCCTCGTAGTGCACCTCGACGCGCGCGCCGCGGCCGCGCAGGCCCTGCAGATCGCGGCCTTCGATCGGCGCCTTGTGCGTGAGGATGAACAGGCGCGTGCTGCCGTCGTCCGCGGCAAGCAGGAAGCGCTGCTCCTGTACGACGGTAACGATGCCGGCGGCCGCCTTCACGGAGCAGCCGGCTCGCATGATCCGTGCCGGCGGCGCGCAGCTAGCGGCGATCGCCTCGCGATTCGAGCGGGCCGGAGAGGGGCTTGGTCAGCCCCTGACCTTCCGCGAGGATGATGTCCACGGCCGCCTCGACCACGTCCTCGGGCGCGCTCCGGTCGCCTTGCAGCCAGCGATGCAGCGCCATGCGCCGCACGCTCAGGCGGCGCGCAAGCTCGAGCTCGCCGCCGACGATCTTCGCGGCCTGCGCAAGGAGCGGGGCGGGGTGTTCGACCGAGGCCATGGCAATCACGGTACCGGCCGGTCCCCGGTTTGTAAATTCGATTCGGCTGTCATTATCCGTCGACAAAACGCCACCGCGCGCGCTAATCCGGCCCGCCGGAGGCTTAAGAATGCCTTAAGGCCCCGGCGGGAGCGTAAGCCTGCGTTAACCCTGCCCGCGTAGCCTGACTCGCATGAGCGCACTCTTCCAGATCACCATCCGCGGCGGCGACGACGAAGTGGTGGAGTTCGAGTCCGAGAATCCCGTCGTCCACCTCGACATCCCCGCCGGCCGCTTCCTGATTACCGTGAGATGCCTGCAGGGACAGGCGGAGGCGGACGCGTCGGGGGCGGGCAAAGGGCCGCTGCACTGATCGGCGCGGGGGGTGCCGCAAGCGACGAAACGCCCCTCCCGTAGCGTGGCTGCTCCGCAGTCAACGTTCGCGAGGACAGCATGCAGCATTCCGACTTCCGAGATCTCATCCCGTTGCTGGTCGTGGCAGTCGTCATTCTGGGCCCGCTCGGGCTGCTGGTGCTGCTGGCCGTCCTGGGCAACGCGGCTCACGCGAAGGCGGGCAGTGCGAAGGCGGGGTAGGCCGCCCTCTGCGTGCCCCGGCACCTGCAACTCAGCGTTTACACGGCGGTTGCCCGAGGGCTCGCCCTGTACGAAGAGATCGAAGATTCGCTCGAGCATCTCGGGGGCGATCCCTTCCCCGTTGTCGGTGACGCTGATCTGCGCGACATCGCCCCGGTGAGCGAGCGCAAGGCTGATCGTCCCGGCCGGCGGCGAGTACTTGGCGGCATTGTTGAGCAGGTTGGCGATTGCCTGGCCAAGGCGCATGGCATCGCCGTCGATCTCTACCGGCGCGGCGGGCAGCGAGAGCGACAGCTCGTGTCCGAATGCTTCGATCACCGGCGTTGCGGTTTCCAGCGCCGAGCGCAGCACCTCGCGCAGGTCGACCGGAGCGCGCCGCAGCTCGATCTTGCCGAGGCCGGCTCGCGAGAGGTCGACCAGGTCGTCCACGAGGCGCACGAGGTGCTCGAGCTGCCGCTGGAGCAGCTGGGTCGCCTCGCGCACCGTCGGCATGTCACCCGGATGCCCCTGGAGCAGGTATGCGTGTTGCCTGCTCGAGCAGCCGGAGGTTCTCGATGGCGGTCGCCGCCGCCGCCGACACGGCGCCGAGCCGGTAGGTTTCCTCCGCCGTGGCGACGTGCCGGGTGGCCCAGTACACGCCCAGCGCCCCGATGACCTCGCGCGTGGCAATCGGCGTCATCGCCAGGGCGCGCACGAACGTGGGGCGGTAGGCGTCGTGGGGCACACGCTCGTCCTCGTAGACGTCCGCGATGGCGATCTGCTCGCCGCGCATCATGGCCAGGCCGGAGATGCACGCTTCCATCGGGAACCGCTGGCCCTTCCACAGCGGCCCGATCGCCTCTTCCTCGATGTAATGGCAGGACGCTCCGTCGCGCAGCACGACGGTGACGCCGTCGGCACCGATGAGCGAGCGCACCGTGCGGCGCAGGATCTCGATGACCGACCCAAGGTCGGGGCAGGCGCCGAGCTCGCGAAGCGTCGTGACCAGGGGATTGTCGGGCGAGGCGTGCATCTCCAGGGTGTTCATGCGGGAGGTGTGCAGCATAGCGCCATCCGGGTAGCGGAAAGCCTAGGGATTCCCCTAGGCGCAGGCAGGCAGCGCGAAGACCGGGTAGGCCACCCACAAGGTGCCCACGGTTGACAGGATGCACAGCACGACGTGGGTGAACGCGAGAAAGCCCTGCTGCGACTCCGGCGCGCCGCGCCAGACCCGCCAGTCGCGCACGCCGGCGACGGCATAGGCGCCGAAGGCGGCGAGCGTGGCGGCCGCCGTGGTCGGCACGAGCTGCTCGCACAGCACGGTGGCGAGGATGTACACGGCGCAGAAGTGCACGAACCACACGGTGGGCGCGAACACGATCCTCATGCGGCGACGAACGGGAAGAGGTGCACCACCGCGAAGCCCGCGCCCCACTGCGCGACCATGTAGTGCCAGAAGAGCCGCGTCACCGCCGGCACCTGCGCCTCGTCGTAGCCGGCGGCGCGGCGCCGCAGCGTGAAGAGCGCCATCGCCACCGCGATGGCGATGTGCACCGCCTGCACGGTCCACAGCATGAACACGACCGCGCTGTAGGCATGGCTCCCCGGCGCGAGGCCGCTTGCCGCCAGGGCGTAGCTCTGCAGCACGGCCGCAGCCACGGCAAGCGCCGCCGCGAGCCCGTACTGGCGCCACTGCACCGCCACGCTGGAGAGCGCGAGGATGGCGAGCGCCACGGCGGGCAGCGCGAAGCCCACGTCGAGATAGCCCGGCGGCGGCCAGCTCGGCGACACCGTCCACAGGAAGAGGTGCGCGTAGATGAGCGAGCCGTACAGCGCCGCGTCCGCGAACAGCACGATCGCCGTGCCCCACCAGCCGGGGCTGCGCGCCACGGTGTGGTGCAGCGGCAGGCGCGCACCGAGCCCCGCGTCCATGTCGCGCTCGCCGCCCACGCCCTCCGGCGTCTTCCACGCCCAGGCGAGAAAGGCGCCCGCCGCGAGCACGATGCCGAGGATCGCGATCGCATACACCTGCGCCAGCACGCCGACGAAGAAGACCCCCATGAAAAGCGCCGCGAACAGCGGCACCCAGGTGTTGCCGGGCAGGATCGCCACCTGCTCGGGCTCGGCGGAGAGGGCGCCGGTGACGAGCATCTCGCGCCGCTTCACCGGCGCATGGCCGAGGTAGAACTCGGCGCGCTGCTGCCGCGCGCCGAGCTCCGGGTCGCGCCACAGCGGATCGCGGTCCTCCACCCTGGGCTGGGAGACGAAGTTGTAGGACGGCACCGGCGAGGGCATGGCCCACTCCAGGGTCCCCGCGTTCCAGGGGTTGGGCCGGGCGCGCCGGCTGAAGCGCCCCTGCAGCGCGAGATCGACGAGGAAGGCGCCGATGCCCGCGGCGGTGAGGAAACCGCCCACGGTGGAGATGAAATTGAGGAGATCCCAGCCCATGCCGTCGGCATAGGTGTAGACGCGCCGCGGCATGCCGACGAGCCCGGTGAGGTGCATCGGCAGGAACGTGAGGTTGAACCCGACGAAGACGAGCCAGAACACGAGCCGGCTGCCGAAGTCCGACAGGCGCTTGCCGGAGACGAGCGGCAGCCAGTAGTACAGGCCGGCGAGCAGCGGGAACACCATGCCGCCGAAGAGCACGTAGTGCAGGTGCGCCACGACGAAGTGCGTGTCGTGCGCCTGCCAGTCGAAGGGCACCAGCGCCACCATCACGCCGGTGAGGCCGCCCAGCACGAAGACGAAGAAAAAGCCCATCACGAAGACCAGCGGCGCGCGCACCTCGGGCCGGCCGTGCCAGAGCGTCGCGATCCAGGCGAACACCTGGATGCCGGTCGGGATCACCACCGCCATGCTGGCGGCGGAGAAGAAGCTGAGCGACACGAGCGGGATGTCCACCGCGTACATGTGGTGCACCCACAGGCCGAAGCTGAGGAAACCGGTCGCCACCAGCGCCACCACCACCCAGCGGTAGCCGATCATGGGCAGGCGCGCGAAGGTGGGAATGATCGTCGAGACGATGCCGGCGGCCGGCAGGAAGATGATGTAGACCTCCGGGTGCCCGAAGAGCCAGAACAGGTGCTGCCACAGGATCGGGTCGCCGCCGCGCGCCGCATCGTAGAAGGGCAGGCCGAAGGCGCGCTCCACCTCGAGCAGGATGCTGCCGAGGATGAGCGGCGGGAAGGCGAACACGATCATGAACGCCGTCACCAGGATCGCCCAGACGAACAGCGGCATGCGCGCGAGCGTCATGCCGGGCACGCGGCCCTTGAAGATGGTGGCGATGAGCTCCACCGCGCCGGCCACCGCCGAGATCTCCGCGAACGTGACGCCGAGGAGCCAGAAGTCCGGCCCGCTGTCGGGGGTGAACGGGCGGCTGGAGAGCGGCGTGTACATGAACCAGCCGCCGGTGGGCGGCTCCCCGTAGACCACGCTCGACATCAGCAGCAGCCCGCCGAAGAGGTAGCAGAAATAGCCGAACGCCGACAGGCGGGGGAAGATCAGGTCGCGCGCGCCGACCATCTTCGGCACGAGGTAGGCCGAGAACCCGAGCAGGATGGGCACGGCGAAGAAGAACATCATCACCGTGCCGTGGAGCGTGAAGGCGGCGTTGTACTGGTGGTGGTCGAGCAGCGTGTTGCCGGCGAAGGTGAGCTGGCTGCGCATCAGCATCGCGAGCACGCCGCCGATGAGGAAGAAGGCGAACCCGGTGACCACGTAGCGCAGGCCCACGGTGGTGTGGTTCACGCCGGTGAGGGCGGCGATTCCCGGCGGCGTGCGCCAGACGGGCTCAAGGTCTTCGTGGCGCGCGCGCACTAGCGCAGCTCCGAGAGGAAGGCGGCGAGCGCCTCCAGCGTTTCGCGGTCGAGGTGGCCGAACGAGGGCATGGCGCGGCCCGGCTTCACGCGCTCGCCCTCCGCGATCCAGGTGACGAGCTGCTCGGGGGTGTTGGCGAGCGTCCCGGCGCCGATCCACGCGCGGCTCGCCACGTGCGTGAGGTCCGGCCCCAGCAGCGCCGCCTGCGACACGCCGCGCACCGTGTGGCAGCTCGCGCAGCCGTGCGCGAGGAAGGCCTCGCGGCCCTGGTGCTGGAGGGGCGCTCGTGCGGGCTCGCGCTGGTTTTCGAGCCATTCCGCGTACTGCGGCTCGGGCAGGGCCACGACGAGAAACGCCATGCGCGCGTGCTGCGGGCCGCAGAACTCCGCGCACTGGCCGCGGTAGAGACCGGGCCGGTCGGCCTGCAGGCGCAGGCGCGTCACGCGGCCCGGGATCATGTCGATCTTGCCCGCCAGGTTCGGCACCCAGAAGCTGTGGATGACGTCGCGGCTGCCCAGCGTGAACTCCACCGGGCGTCCGACCGGGATGGCGATCTCGTTCGCGGTGGCGAAGCGCGCCTGGCCGTGCTCATCCAGGTAGCGCACGTCCCACCAGAACATGTTGGCGACGACCTCGATGCGCACCGCGTCGTTGCCCGGCGGCACGCGCAGCGCCCCGGTGAGCCACACGCCCCAGGCGAGGAGCGCCGACAGGACCACCACGGGAAACACGACGCCCCCGCCGACGATGAGCAGGCGCGTCGACACCGCCGGGCGGCGGTCCGGATGGCGGTAGGTGGCATAGAGCACCAGCAGCAGGACCAGCGCGAAAATGACCACCGCCCCGACCGTCATGACGACGGTGACGCGGTAGATTGCGTCGGCGTTCGGCCCGGCCGGGTCCAGCGCCGACTGGATCCCCTCGCATCCCGCGAGGGCCACCGCCGCGGCGCAGGTTTTGCTAAGGCGCGAGAGCATGACGCTGGTGCTGTCCCTGCATATCGTGTTTCTCGCCCTGTGGTCGGCGGCGCTCGTGTTCATGCCGATCCTGTTCGCGCGCCAGGCGGCCGCGGCGGACCTGCAGACGCGGCGCGAGTCGATGCTGATGCAGCGCTGGCTGTACGCCTCGATCATGACCCCGAGCGCGGTGCTCGCGGTGGTGTTCGGCACCGCGCTCGTGTTCATCCTCGGCTTCGAGGGCGGGTGGCTGCATGTGAAGCTGGGGTTCGTGCTGCTGATGGGCCTGCTGCACGTGTACTGCGGCAACCTGATGGTCCGGCTCAAGGACCCGCAGGCCGCGCACCGGCCGGCCTACTATCGCGCGCTGTCGGCGGCCGCGACGCTGCTCGTCCTCGTCATCGTCAGCCTGGTGACCTTCAAGCCGTTCTAGCGGCACCGTCATTCTTTCTGCACGGTGCCGACGTTGTGGTCGTAGACGAGCTTGCCGCCCATCCAGCCCGCCCAGGCGATGGCACCCCCCGTCACGAGCGACAGGAGCAGGCCCCAGGGCAGCGCACCGCTCTCGGGGTCGCCAACGCGCCCCCACCAGTTCGCCCCGGCAAGCCCCACCAGCGTAATGCCCGCGAGGAAATGGCCCCAGCCGGTGACCAGGCGCCGGATCTCCTTCACC
>DATLGR010000110.1:0-17573 GCA_035540415.1 Burkholderiales bacterium
CACGGCGCTTCTCTTCCGCGCGCTGCGCTGGATCGAAGCCCAGCCCCTCGCTCCCGAGGCTCCCGCGTTGGCCCGGCTCGGTGCCGCTTCGCTGGAGCGCCTCTATCGCAAGGCTCGCCGGCATGCGGGGGCGCAGGATGCCGCCGGTCGCCATGCGTTGCGGGTTCGCCTCAAGGATCTGCGCTACGCGGCCGAGGCCTTCGCGCCCGCGATTCCGGGCAGCGAGACGATGATCCGGGCTCTGCGCCGCCTGCAGGATCTGCTCGGCGAGCTCAATGACCTTGCGGTGGCGCGAAAGCGAATGCGGAAACTGGGCAGGCCGCTGCCGGCGGCCTTCGACCGGGCCGAGCGCCGCCTCAGCGCGGCGGCCGCCGCGCGCTGGGCGGCGTTCGAGCGCCAGGCGCCGAATTGGCGGCGCTCTGCACGATGAACACCTCGGCCTTGGGCCAGAGCAGCGGCAGACGCGGAAAGGCGCGCTCCACGACGCTGCGCCCGTCGCCGACCTCGCACATCAGCAGGCCGCGCGGCTGCAGATGGCGCGGAGCCTCGGCCACAATGCGGCGCACGAGGTCGAGCCCGCGCCGGCCGCCGGCGAGGGCAAGCCGGGGCTCGTGCCGGTATTCCGGCGGCAAACGGCGCATGACGGCGGCCGGCACGTACGGCGGGTTGGTGACGATCACGTCGTAGCGCCGGCCCGCGAGCGCAGCGAAGAGGTCCGAGCGCACCAGCTGCACCCGCGCCTGCAGCCGATGCTCGCGCACGTTGCGCCGGGCCACGGCGAGCGCGGCGCAGGACACGTCGGCGGCGTCAACCTCGGCCCTGGGAAAGGCGCGCGCAGCGAGGATGGCGAGGCAGCCCGAGCCGGTGCACAGGTCGAGGACGCGCCGCACGGCCGGCGGGCGCCAGGGCTGCAGGCCCTCGGCCAGCAGCTCGGCAATGTGCGAGCGCGGCACGATGACGCGCGGATCGACGCGGAAGCGCTGGCCCGCGAGCCAGGCCTCGCGCAGGAGATAGGCAACCGGGACACGCTCTTTGATCCGCCGGCGCAGGAGCGGCTCGACGCGCGCGGCATCGGCCGGGCGCTCGAGATCGGCGTCGAAGGGCAGGCCGAGGCCCCGCAGCACCAGGAAGGCGGCCTCGTCCCGCGGGTTGTCGGTGCCGTGACCGTAGTGCAGGCGCGCGGCGCGCAAGCGGCGCTCGGTGCGCCGGATGAGCTCGCCAAGCGTCAAGGGAGGAGGGCGCGCAGCGTGTCGAGGTAGATCCGCGGCAGCCGCTCGAGCGCGTCGAGCTCGATGTGCTCGTCGAGCTTGTGGATGCTCGCGTTGACCGGGCCGAATTCCACCACTTCCGGGCAGAGGTCGGCGATGAAGCGCGCGTCCGACGTGCCGCCCGTGGTGGACAGGGCCGGGCGGCGGCCGGTGTGGCGCTCGATCGCCTTCGACACCACCTCCACGAGTCGCCCGGGCGCGGTCAGGAAAGGCCGGCCGCCGAGGACCCAGTCCAGCGTGTAGTCCAGGCGGTGTTTCGCGAGCACGGCTTCCACGCGGCCGCGCAGCGACTCCTCGGTGCTCTCGGTCGAGAAGCGGAAGTTGAAGTCCGCCACCAGCGTCCCGGGGATGATGTTGCCCGCGCCCGTTCCGGCGTGGACGTTCGATACCTGGAAGCTGGTCGGATCGAAGTGCGCGTTGCCGCGGTCCCATTGCGTCGCGGCAAGCTCCGCCAGCGCGGGCGCGGCCTCGTGAATGGGGTTGCGTCCGAGGTGCGGGTACGCGATGTGCGCCTGGATGCCGCGCACCACCAGCCGCGCCGAAAGAGAGCCGCGGCGGCCGTTCTTGATCATGTCCCCCAGCGCCGCCACCGACGTGGGCTCCCCGACCAGGCAGTAGTCGATGCGCTCGCCGCGCGCCTTCATGCGCTCGACCACGCGCACGGTGCCGTCGACCGAGGGGCCTTCCTCGTCGGAGGTGAGCAGCAGCGCGATGGAGCCGGCGTGCGCGGGCCGCTCCGCGACGAAGTCCTCCGCCGCGGCCACGAACGCAGCAATGGAGGACTTCATGTCCGCGGCGCCCCGGCCGTAGAGCCGGCCTTGGCGCACGGTCGGCACGAACGGGTCTGAATGCCACTGCTCGAGCGGCCCGGGCGGAACCACGTCGGTGTGGCCGGCGAAGCAGACGAGCGGCGCGGCGCTGCCGCGGCGAGCCCAGAGATTGCGCACCTCGCCGCAGACCATCGGCTCGCACTGGAATCCTGCGGCCGTGAGCCGCTCGGCGAGCAGGGCCTGGCAGCCGCCGTCCTCGGGGGTGACGGAGCGGCGCGCGATCAGCGCTTTGGCGAGCGCGAGCGCCCGCCCGGCGCCCGGCTCAGGCATTCATGTCGATCTTGAAGCTGTCGAACGAGGCGCCGCCGCCGGGCGCGCTGCCCTTCCTGTCCTCCTCGGGACCCCGGGTGCCCGGTGCGGGCGGCGCTGCGCCGGAGAGGCTTTGGTCGCCGGCGGTGGCCTGGTTGATCAGCCACAGCATGTTGGTGGCGGAATCGGCGTTCGCCATCGCCTCGTCCTGCGTGATGCGGCCATCCATGAACAGGCGAAAGAGCGCCTGCTCGAAAGTCTGCGAGCCCGGCGCCATGCTTTTCTCGAGCGCCTCCTTGATCTCGCTGATCTCGCCCTTCTCGATCAGCTCCGAGATGTGGCGCGTGTTGAGCAGCACCTCCACCGCCGCGACGCGTGCGCCGGTCTTG
Organism: Burkholderiales bacterium; assembly: GCA_035540415.1. Taxonomy (GTDB): domain Bacteria; phylum Pseudomonadota; class Gammaproteobacteria; order Burkholderiales; family SG8-39; genus SCGC-AG-212-J23. The sequence goes on from DATLGR010000110.1 coordinate 2,737, forward strand.
GTGCGCACCAGGCGCTGCGAGATGACCGCTTGCAGCGCGGCGGCCAGGTCGAGCAGCAGGCTCGGCCGGTTCTCCAGCGGATAGAAGTTGATGATCCGGTTCATCGCGTGGTAGCTGTTGTTCGCGTGCAGCGTGGCGAGGCACAGGTGGCCGGACTGCGCATAGGCGAGCGCCATCGCCATCGTCTGCTTGTCGCGGATCTCGCCGATGAGGATGCAGTCGGGCGCCTGGCGCAGCGCGTTCTTCAGCGCGATGTCGAAGGCCTTGGTGTCGGTGCCGACCTCGCGCTGATTCACGATCGACTTCTTGTTCTGGAAGATGAACTCGATCGGGTCCTCGAGCGTCAGGATGTGACCCGAGCGGCGCTCGTTGCGGAAGTCGAGCATCGCCGCGAGCGAGGTGGACTTGCCCGAGCCCGTGGCGCCCACCATGAGGATCAGGCCGCGCTTCTGCATGATCACTTCCTTCAGCACCTCGGGCAGGCCCAGGGAGTCCAGCGGCGGGATGGTGGCGGGGATGTAGCGGATCACGACCGCCGGGGAGCCCTTCTGGCGGAACGCGCTGAGGCGGAAGCTGCCGACGCCCTCCAGCGCGATGGCCGTATTCAGCTCGAAGTCCTCCTCGAACTCCTTGATCTGGCGCTCGGTGAGCAGCTCGTACAGGAGCTGGCGCACCGTGTCGGCGCTCATCACGGTCTGGTTCACCGGAACCGCGACGCCGTTGATCTTGATGTTGATCGGCGCGCCTGCCGAGAAATAGATGTCCGAGGCCTTCTTGTCGGCCATCACCTGGAACAGCCGTTTCATCGCGGACATGGTGCTCCTCCCGAAGCCTGGTGAGCCGCCAGTTTAATCGCCCCGGAGCAGCTCGTTCAGGCTGGTTTTTGCCCGGGTCCTGGCGTCGACCTTCTTCACGATGACCGCACAGTAGAGCCCGTAGCGGCCATCGGGCGAGGGCAGCGTGCCCGACACCACTACCGAGCCGGCCGGCACGCGGCCGTGGAGGATCTCGCCGGTGGCGCGGTCGAAGATGCGTGTGCTCTGGCCGAGAAACACGCCCATCGAGATGACGCAGTTCTCTTCCACGATCACCCCTTCGACCACCTCCGAGCGCGCGCCGATGAAGCAGTTGTCCTCGATGATGACGGGGTTCGCCTGCAGCGGCTCGAGCACGCCGCCGATGCCCACCCCTCCGGACAGGTGCACGTTACGGCCGATCTGGGCGCAGGAGCCCACGGTGGCCCAGGTGTCCACCATGGTGCCCTCGTCCACGTAGGCGCCGATGTTGACGTAGCAGGGCATCAGCACCGCATTGCGGGCGATGAAGGCGCCGCGGCGCGCCACGGCGGGCGGCACCACGCGGAACCCGCCGGCGGCGAAGTCGAATCCCGGGCCGAACTTGGAGGGCACCTTGTCGTAATAGCGGGTGAAGCCGCCGTCGAGCGGCTGGTTGTCCTCCAGTCGGAACGACAGCAGCACCGCTTTCTTGATCCACTGGTGGGTTACCCACTGCCCGTCGATCTTCTCGGCCACGCGCAGGCGTCCGGCGTCGAGGCCGGCGATGACCTCCTCGACCGCCTCGCGCAGCGCGCGCGGCGCCGAGGCGGCGGTGAGGCTGGAGCGGTTTTCCCAGGCGTCGTCGATTTCGTTGTTCATAGGCGGCTTGCGAGCTCCATCATGCGGCGCACGGCTTCCACACAGTCGGCAAGCGGTGCGACCAGCGCCACGCGGACATGGTTGGCGCCCGGGTTGCCATCCCCCGCATCGCGGGCCAGGTAGCTGCCGGGCAGGACGAGCACATTGTAGTCGGCATACAGGCGGCGAACGAACGCTTCATCGTCGAGCGGCGTGCGGACCCAGAGGTAGAAGCCGCCCGCCGGCGGATGCGCCGCGAGCGGCGGACGCAGCAGGGGCAGCACGGCGCGGAATTTCTCGGCGTACAGGCGGCGATTCTCCTCCACATGCGCCTCGTCGCCCCAGGCGGCGATGGACGCCTGCTGCACCGCGGGGCTCATCGCCGAGCCGTGGTAGGTGCGATACAGCAGGAAGCGCGCGAGCAGCGCGGCGTCGCCGGCGACGAACCCCGAGCGCAGACCCGGGCAATTGGAGCGCTTCGAGAGGCTCGAGAACACCACCAGGCGCCGGTAGTCCCCGCGACCGAGCTGGTGCGCTGCCTGCAGCGCGCCGAGCGGCGGGGCGCCGGAATAGATCTCCGAGTAGCATTCGTCGGACGCGATGGCGAAGCCATGGCGGTCGGCCAGCTCGAAAAGGCGCCGCCAGCGCGCGAGGTCCATGACCTCGCCGCTCGGATTGGCCGGCGAGCAGGCGTAGACGAGCTCGACCCCGTCCCACGCCGGCGGCTCGCCGTAGAGCGGGATCGCCCCGGCCAGAAACGCGGCGCCCTCGTAGATCTGGTAGAACGGGTTGGGGCAGACCACCTTCGCTCCCGCCGCCACCACCGTCTGCGCGAAGGAGAACAGCGCCTCGCGCGAGCCATTGACCGGGAGCACCTGGGTGCGCGCATCCGGTGCCGGGATGCCGTAGCGGCGCGAGAGCCACGCGGCGATGGCCTCGCGCAGCGCGGGCGCGCCCGCGGTCGGCGGATAGCTGGCGAGGCCGTCGAGCGCCCCGGCGAGCGCCTGCTTAATGAATGCGGGCGTCGGGTGCTTCGGCTCGCCGATCGAGAGATTGATCGGCGCCAGGGCCGCCGCCGGCTGCACGCCGGCGAGCAGCGCGCGCAGCTTCTCGAAGGGATACGGCTGCAGCCGCTCGAGGAGAGGATTCAGCCGCGCCAGCCCTTCTTGCGGTGCTCGGCGACGACGCTCGTATGGATGCCGCCGCGCACGTTGAACCTCGCCTCCAGGCGCAGGTAGCGCGGCCGCAGCGCGCCCACCAGGTCGTCGACGATCCGGTTGGTGACCGCCTCGTGGAAGGCGCCCTGGTCGCGGTAGGACCAGACATAGAGCTTGAGCGACTTCAGCTCGACGCAGCGCCGCTCGGGCACGTACTCGAGCAGCAACCTGGCGAAATCCGGCTGCCCGGTCATCGGGCAGACGCAGGTGAACTCCGGGATTTCCATGCGAATCCGGTAGTCGCGCCCCGGCGAAGGATTCGCGAACGTCTCCAGTCGCTTGCTCGGTCGCGAGGGCATCGGCGTTGTTGGAGTCGGGAAAAGCAGCCGGAAAAGCGGCCGGGAAAGCCGCGGAAACGCGCGCGCAGGATGGTATCATTTTTTCGGTGCGCCTCACTCAAATAAGACTCTCCGGCTTCAAGTCCTTCGTAGACCCGACATCGATCCATGTCCCCGGCCAGCTGGTGGGCGTGGTCGGCCCCAACGGCTGCGGAAAATCCAATGTCATCGATGCGGTGCGCTGGGTGCTCGGCGAAAGCCGCGCGGCGGCGCTGCGCGGCGACTCGATGCAGGACGTCATCTTCAACGGCTCGCTCAACCGCAAGCCGCTCGCGCGCGCCTCGGTCGAGCTGCTGTTCGACAATTCGCAGGGGCGCGCCGCCGGCCAGTGGTCCCAATACGCGGAGATCTCGGTGCGCCGCGTCCTGCAGCGCGACGGCGAATCGAGCTACTACATCAACGGCACGCACGTGCGCCGGCGCGACATCACCGACATGTTCCTCGGCACGGGACTGGGGCCGCGCGCCTACGCCATCATCGAGCAGGGCATGATTTCGCGGGTGATCGAGGCGAAGCCGGAGGAGCTGCGCGTGTTCCTCGAGGAAGCCGCGGGCATCTCCAAGTACAAGGAGCGCCGGCGCGAGACCGAAAGCCGCCTCGCCGACACGCGCGAGAACCTCGCGCGCATCACGGACATCCGCACCGAGCTCGGCGCGCAGCTGGAGAAGCTCGAGGCGCAGGCCGAGGTCGCCACCCGCTACAACGAGCTGCACGCGGAGCAGCAGCTCAAGCAGCAGCTGCTGTGGTGGCTGCGCCGGCGCGACGCGGCGGCCGAGCGCGGGCGCCACGCCCAGGAGCTCGGCCGCGCGACCAACGAGCTGGAGGCGCAGACCGCGGAGCTGCGAGCCGTCGAGTCGCAGGCCGAGACCGCTCGCGCGGCCCACTACCGGGCCGGCGATGCGCTGAATGCGGCGCAGGCGGCGCTCTACGGGGCGAACGCGGAGGTCGCACGCCACGAGTCGGAGCTGCGCCATGCCGAGGAAACGCGCCAGCGGCTGGAAAGCCAGCACACCGAGCGGCGCGCGCAGCTCGCGCAGTGGCGCGAGCAGCGCTCGCAGCTCACCCAGGCGCTGCACATGTGGGCCGCGCGCGCCGGCGGCGCCAAGCAGCGCGTGGTCGAGGCGCAGCGCCAGGCCGCGCACGAGAACGAGCGGCTGCCGCAGGCCGAGCAGGCATACCGCGCCACGCAGGAGCGCCTGAACGAGGCGCGCAGCGCGAGCCTGCGCGCCGAGAGCCGGCTGCAGCTGGAGCAGGCGAACCTCGCGCATCTGGAACGCGCCGGCCAGGGGCTCGCCCAGCGGCGCGAGCGCCTCGAGGGCGAGCTGAGGACGCTCGCCGCGCCCGAGCAGGGCTGGGTGAGCGGCCTCGAGGCCCGGATGCAGGCGCTGGAGGAGGCGGTGGCGCAAGCGCACGCCGCGAGCGAAGCCCTGCAGAGCGAGGTGAGCGAGCTGGACGCCGAGCGCGCTGCGGCCGCCGAGGCGCTCGGCGTGGCGCAGCGCGAGCACGCCGCGGTCGAGGCGCAGATCGTCACGCTGCGGCAGATCCAGGCGGCGGCGGAAAGCAACGCCCCGCTTCGCGAGTGGTTCGACCGGCATGGCCTCGCCGGGCACGCGCCGCTGTGGCAGAAGCTGCGCATCGAGCACGGCTGGGAGACCGCCGTCGAGGCCGTGCTGCGCGAGCGCCTGCACGCGCTGGACGGCCTGCAGCAGCGTCTGTCCGCGGCGCTTGCCGACCGGCCGCCTTCGAAAGCGAGCCTGTTCGACCCCGCCTCGGCCGAGCCGCCGGCGGCGTCGCCGGGGCTGGAGCCGCTGGCCGCCAAGGTGCATGCGCTGGAGCCCACGGTGAGCGGCGCGCTCGCCGACTGGCTGGGCGGCCTCTACACCGTCGAGGGCATGCCGCAGCCGGAGGCGCGCGCGGCGCTGCCCCCGGGTGCCGCCTTCGTGAACCGGGAAGGCCACCAGTTCACGCGGCACACGGTGTCCTTTCATGCGCCCGACGCGGGCGATACCGGGCTGCTCGTCCGCCAGGCCGAGCTCGAGTCGCTGGAGGAGCGTCTGACCGAGCTCGCCGGACGCCTCGCCGCGGCGCAGGCGCGCCTCGGCGCGCTAGAGCACCGGCTGGCCGGGAGCACTGCGGCGCTCGAGGCGGCGCGGGCAGACATCGGCGCGCGTGAGAAAGCGCGCCACGACGCGCAGATCGAGCACCTCAAGGCCCTGCAGGCCGAGGAACGCTACCGCGAGCGGAGCGCTCAGGTGCGGGCGGAGCTGGAGCAGCTCGGGTCCGAGGCCGAAGCCGCGGCGCGGGGGCTCGCCGAGGCGCAGGCGGCGGCCGAGCGCATCCAGGCCGACATCGCCGACGCACGCGAACGGCTGGAGGCGGCGCGCGACGTGCATGTCGCGGCCGAGAGCGCGCTGGCGGAGCAGCGCCGCCGCGTGCAGCAGACCGAGCGCGAAGCGCAGGACGCGGCCTTCGGCGAGCGCGAGTGCGCATCCAAGATCGCCGAGATCGACAACTCGGTGAAGCTGATCGACCAGCAGATCGAGCGGGGTGACGCCGAGGTGGCGAAGCTCACCGGCGAGCTCGCGGACGACCCGCTGCCGGCGATGCGCGCCGAGCTCGACGTCGCCGTCGAGGCGCGCATCGGCTGCGAGAAGACGCTCGCCGCGGCGCGCGACACGGTCGAGGCGGCCTCCGGCGCCTTGCGCGAGCTGGAGCAGGCGCGCCTGCGGATCGAGGGGCGCGCGGCTCCCCTGCGCGAGCGGCTCGGCGAGCTGCGGCTGAAGGAGCAGGCGGCAGAGCTCGCGTTCGAGCAGTTCGACTCGCAGCTTCGCGAAGCCGGCGCCGACGAGACGCGGCTCGCCGCCGAGGCCGAGCGCGCGCCGCGGCCGGCCGCCCTGCAGGCGGACATTACCCGCATCGCGCAGTCGATCGCCGAGCTCGGCGCAGTGAACCTGGCGGCGCTGGAGGAGCTCGCGACCAGCCGCGAGCGCAAGGGGTTCCTCGATGCGCAGGCCACCGACCTCGAGGAGGCGGTGCGCACGCTCGAGGACGCCATCCGGCGCATCGACCGCGAGACGCGCGAGCTCCTGCGCGAAACCTTCGAGAGCGTCAACCGGCATTTCGGATCGCTGTTCCCGACCCTCTTCGGCGGCGGCGAGGCGAAGCTCGTCATGACCGGGGAGGAGATCCTGGATGCGGGCGTGCAGGTGATGGCGCAGCCGCCCGGCAAGCGCAATACCAGCATCCACCTGCTCTCCGGCGGCGAGAAGGCGCTGACGGCCATCTCGCTCGTGTTCTCGCTGTTCCAGCTCAACCCGGCGCCGTTCTGCCTGCTCGACGAGGTCGACGCGCCGCTCGACGACAGCAATACGCAGCGTTTCTGCGACCTGGTGAAGCGCATGGCGGCGCAGACCCAGTTCCTGTTCATCAGCCACAACAAGATCACCATGGAGATGGCCGAGCAGTTGATCGGCGTCACCATGCCCGAGTCCGGCGTCTCGCGGGTGGTCGCGGTCGACATCGACCAGGCGCTGCGCATGCGGGAGGAGCTCGCCGCCTAGGCGACATGACCGACCTCCAGCTCGGCTTGCTGCTCATCGGCGCCGCGGCGGTGGCGGGAGTGCTCGTCTACAACCGCTGGCAGGAGCGCGGCACGCGGCGCGAGGCCGAGCGCGCATTCGCCGCGCGCCACCCCGACGCGCTGCTCGACGAGCCCGCACGCCGCGAGCCGACCCTGGAGCCGCTGCCCGCGCCGGCGCACGCCACGGCGCTGCCCCCGCCGGATCCGCGGGTGGACTACGTGATCGAGCTCAGCGGCGCGGCGCCGGCGGCCCTCGAATCGGACTTTCCGGCCCTGGCGCAAGCCTTTGCGCCGCGCGCCTCGCTGCAGGCGCAGGCTGCGGAGCGGGCGCGGGCCGTGCTGCAGCTCGTCAATCGCGCCGCCGTGGTGAGCGAACAGGAGCTCGCGGAGTTTCGCGCCTGCGTCGAGCGGCTCGCCGCGGCTCAGGGCGCGACCGTGGTGGCGGCGCCGGAGGCCGGCGCGGCGCTGCGGGCGGCGCGCGCGCTGGATGCCGGATGCGCCGAGGTGGACATCCAGGTGGCGCTCCATGTGCTCGGCGTTCCGCCGGACCTCGCCCTGCCGGGGGAATCGACCGCCCCCGGAGCGACTTTCCAGGTCGCCCCGCGCGAAGGAGGCGTAACCCTGACCCTGGACGTCCCGCGCACCGCCGACTTCGTGGAAGCCTTCGAGGCGATGGTGCGCAGCGCCAGGGGCCTGGTGTCCGCCCACGGCGGCCGACTCGCCGACGACAACGGCCGCGCGCTGGATGAGCGCGGGATCGCGGCCATCGGCACCGAGCTCGAGGCGGTCCGTGGGCGCTTCGCCGAGCTGGGAATCGAGCCCGGAAGCCCGCTCGCGCTGCGCCTGTTCTCATGAGCGTCCCGCCGGCGGCGCGCTCGCGCGCCGAGGCGCTGCGAGCCGAGCTCGAGCGCCACAACCGTCTGTACTATGTGGAGGACCGCCCGGAAATCCCGGACGTCGAGTACGACCGCCTGTTTCGCGAGCTGCGGGAGCTGGAGGACCGCTACCCCGAGCTCGCCGCGGAGGATTCGCCGACGCGGCGCGTGGGGGGCGCGCCGCGCCTGGAGCTTGCACCCGTGCGCCACGAGGTGCCCATGCTGTCCATCCGCACCGAAACGGACACCGACGCAAGCGGCGCGTCCAGGTTCGATGCGCGCATCCGGCGCGAGCTCGGTCTTGGGGCCGGGGACCCGCCGGTCGAGTACGCCGCCGAGCTCAAGTTCGATGGCCTGGCCATCAGCCTGCGCTACGAGCACGGCAGCCTCGTGCTCGCCGCGACCCGCGGCGACGGCCAGACGGGAGAGGACGTGACGCCGAACGTGCGCACCATCGCGAGCATCCCGCGGCGGCTGCGGGGCCGCGGCCCGGCGCTGCTCGAGGTCCGCGGCGAGATCTATATGACGCGGGCCGACTTCGAGCGCCTGAACGAGCGCCAGCGCGCCGCCGGGGAACGCCCCTACGTCAACCCCCGCAATGCCGCCGCGGGCGCCGTGCGCCAGCTCGATGCGCGCGTCACGGCGCGCCGCCCGCTCAGCTTCTCGGCGCACGGCTACGGCCGGGTCGAGGGGTTGACGGCCCGGCGTCACAGCGAGCTGCTCGGCGAGCTCGAGGCGCTCGGGCTTCCCGTGAGCGGCGAGCGCGACCGGGTGCTCGGCGCCGAGGGGCTGATCGCGTTTTACCAACGCATCGCCGCCCGGCGCGAGCGCCTGCCGTTCGACATCGATGGCGTGGTCTACAAGGTGGACAGCCTGGACCTGCAGCGGCGCCTGGGTGCGGTCGCCCGAGAGCCGCGCTGGGCGATCGCGCACAAGTTTCCGGCGCAGGAGGAGACGACCGAGGTGTTGGCGATCGAGGTGCAGGTCGGGCGCACCGGCACGCTCACGCCCGTGGCGCGGCTCAGGCCGGTGTTCGTCGGCGGCGTGACCGTGACCAATGCGACGCTGCACAACGAGGACGAGCTGCGCCGCAAGGACGTCTGGCCGGGCGACACCGTCATCGTGCGCCGCGCCGGTGACGTGATTCCGGAAGTCGTCGGGGTTCGCAGTCCCGGCGCGCGCGAGCACCGTTTCGAGATGCCGCGGCAATGCCCGGAATGCGGCTCTCCGGTGGTGCGCGTGCCGGGCGAGGCCGCCACGCGCTGCACGGGCGGGCTCTATTGCAAGGCGCAGCGCCGCCAGACCCTGCTGCATTTCGCCGGGCGGCGGGCGATGGACATCGAAGGCCTGGGTGAGCGCCTGGTCGAGCAGCTCGTCGAGCGGGGCCTGGTCGACAATCCGGCCGATCTCTACCGGCTCGACGCCGCCACGCTGGCAGGGCTGGAGCGCATGGGGGAGCGTTCGGCGCAGAACCTGCTGGAGCGCATCGAGCGCTCGCGCGATGCGGAGCTCCACCGGTTCGTCTATGCGCTCGGCATCCCCGGCGTGGGCGAGGAGGTCGCGAAGATCCTCGCGCGCCACTTCGGCTCGGTCGCGGCGCTCGCGCAAGCCGATTGGCCTAGCCTTGCGGCAGACAAGGAAGCGATTCGCAAGGACAATGCGCAGCGAAAGAAACGCGGCGAGCCGCCGCTCGCCGTTCCCCTGGAGGGCATCGGGCCCGAGCTCATGGACAGCGTCGACAAGTTCATGCGGGAGCCGCATAACCGCGTTGTGCTCCGCCGCCTCGAGGGCGAGCTGCGCGTGCGCGAAGGCGGAGCGGCGCCGCCGCGGCCCGCCGGCAAGACCGTCGTGCTCACCGGCACGCTGGCGAGCATGACCCGCGAGCAGGCGCAGGCCGCTCTCGAGCGGCGCGGGCACAAGGTCTCCGGCTCGGTGTCCCGGCGCACGGACTTTGTCGTGGCCGGGTCCGAGGCGGGCTCCAAGCTCGACCGGGCGCGCAGCCTCGGCGTGCCGGTGCTGGATGAAGCGAAATTCCTGGAGTGGCTCGGAGAACGCTGATGAGCGCAAGACTACGCAAGGCCGTATTTCCTGTTGCCGGACTGGGCAGCCGCTTCCTTCCGGTGACCAAGGCGAGCCCCAAGGAGATGCTGCCGATCGTCGACAAGCCGCTGATCCAGTACGCCGTGGAAGAGGCGGCGGCCGCCGGCATCACCGAGATGATCTTCGTCACCGGCCGCAACAAGCGCGCCATCGAGGACCATTTCGACAAGGCCTACGAGCTCGAGACCGAGCTCGAGCGCAAGGGCAAGGACGAGCTGCTCTCGCTCGTGCGTTCGGTGCTGCCCGAGGGCGTGAGCTGCATCTATATCCGCCAGGCCGAGCCGCTCGGCCTCGGGCATGCGGTGCTCGTCGCGCATCCGGTGGTGGGCGACGAGCCCTTCGCCGTCATCCTCGCGGACGACCTCATGGACTCGCAGCCGCCGGCGATCGCGCGCATGAGCGAGATCTTCGCGCGCCGCCAATGCTCCCTGCTCGGCGTGGAGGAGGTCCCCAGAGACCAGACACAGAGCTACGGCATCGTCACCATCGACCCGATGCATGAGGATGTCGCGCGCATCCACAGCATCGTGGAGAAGCCCCTGCCGGCCGAGGCTCCCTCGAACCTCGGGGTCATCGGCCGCTATGTGCTCACCAACCGCATCTTCGACCTGCTGGCGAAGGTCACCCCGGGCGCGGGCGGCGAGATCCAGCTGACCGACGCCATCTCCCAGCTCCTCGTGCACGAGACGGTGGCCGCAGTCCGGCTGCCCGGCCGGCGCTTCGACTGCGGCTCGAAGCTTGGCTACCTGCAGGCGACGCTGGAGTACGGGCTGCGCCATCCCGAGATCGGCGTCGACTTCGCGCGCTACCTGCAGAACCGCTAGACTGGCGGCATGCCCGACCTCCAGCAGGCCTGGGCCTTCCTCGAAGACTCGGATCTGATCGCGGGCGCGGAGGAAGTCCAAGCCGCCGTGCGCCGCGTCGCCGGCGAAATCGAGCAGCGCCTCTCGCAGGCCTATCCCATGGTGCTCGCCGTGATGGGCGGCGCCGTGGTGTTCGCCGGCCAGCTGCTGCCGCTCTTGCGATTCCCGCTCGACTTCGACTATATCCACGCCTCCCGCTACGGGGTCGCGACGCGAGGCGCCGGCGTCGACTGGAAGGTTTCGCCGCCGCATCTGGTGCGCGGCCGCACGGTGCTCGTGCTCGATGACATCTTGGACCACGGCGAGACGATGGGCGCGATCCGGGGGCGTCTGCTCGAGCTGGGGGCGAGCGCCTTCTGCTGCGCGGTCCTGGTGGAAAAGGCGCTCGACAAACCCAAGCCCGTTACCGCCGACTTCGTGGGGCTGCGCATCCCCGACCGCTTCGTCTTCGGCTGCGGCATGGACGCGAAGGGCTACTGGCGCAACCTGCCCGAGATCCGGGCGCTGCGGGACTGACATGGCGCTCGTGGCGATCGTCGGCGGCAGCGGGCTGTCCAAGCTGGGCAACATGGAAGTCACCCAGCGCCGCGTCGCGCGCACGCCGTACGGCGAGCCCTCGGGGGCGCTCACCTTCGGCCGCATCCGCGGGCGCGACGTGGTATTCCTCGCCCGCCATGGCTATGGCCACACCATCGCCCCGCACGAGGTGAATTACCGTGCCAACGTCTGGGCGCTCAAGGATGCCGGTGCCGACTGCGTGGTGTCGGTGGCCTCCGTCGGCGGGATCCGCACGGACCTCCCGCCGGGCACGCTGGTCCTGCCCAGCCAGGTCATCGACTACACCTGGGGCCGCGCCAGCACCTTCTTCGAGGGCGCCGGCGTGCCCGTGAACCACATCGATTTCACCGAGCCGTATGCGCCGGCGCTGCGCCGCAGGCTGCTGGAGGCCGCCGTGGCCTGCGGCGAGCGCATCCGCGACGGCGGAGTCTACGCGGCGACGCAGGGCCCCCGCCTGGAGACGGCCGCCGAAATCACCCGCCTGGAGCGCGACGGGGCCGACATGGTGGGGATGACCGGCATGCCGGAGGCCGCGCTCGCGCGCGAGATCAGCCTGGAGTACGCCGCGCTCGCCGTGGTGGCGAACTATGCCGCCGGGCGCGGCGACAGCCAGCGCGCCGTGCCGCTCGACAGGATCGGCGAGGTGCTGGACGAGGCGATGGGCCGTGTGCGACGCATCATTGAAAGGTTTTGCGAGACATGATCCGCGAAGTGCTGCGCATGGGGGACCCGCGGTTGTGGCAGCCGTCGCTGCCGGTGAGCCGATTCGGCACCGCGGAGCTCGAGGCGCTTTTGCAGGACATGCGCGACACGATGGCGCACCTGAACGGCGCGGGCCTCGCCGCGCCGCAGATCGGCGTGGGGCTGCGCGTGGTGATCTTCGGCGTGCAGGCGAACCCGCGCTATCCGGACGCGGAGGAGGTGCCCGAGACGGTGCTCATCAACCCGCGGCTCACGCCGCTGTCGGAGGAGCTCGAGGAGGGCTGGGAGGGATGCCTCTCGGTGCCCGGCCTGCGCGGCTGGGTGCCGCGCTGGCGGCGGCTTCGCTACAGCGGCTTCGACCAACAGGGTCGCGCCTTCGTGCGCGAGGTGGAAGGCTTCCACGCCCGCGTGGTGCAGCACGAGGTCGACCACCTCGACGGCATCCTGTATCCCATGCGCATCCGCGACTTCACGCGCTTCGGCTTCAATGAGGCGCTGTTTCCAGGGCAGGCGCTGCCGGCTGAGGATTGAGCGAGAGCTCCTCCAGCAGGTCCTGCTCCAGCTGCAGCACCGTCTTGGGGTTCGCGAGCGCCTCGCCCGAGAGCAGGAACACGTCTTCGGCCCGGTCGCCCAGGGTGTTGATGCGCGCGGTGTGCAGGCTGATCCGGTAGCGCGCGAGGGTGCGGGCAACTCCATAGAGGAGCCCCGGGCGGTCGGCGGCGACGATCTGCAACGCATGGAAGGCGCCGCGCTCGTCGGGGCGGATGTCGACCGACGGGGAGATCGGGAAGTGACGCACCCGGCGCGACAGGCGGCCGCCGGCCGCCGGGGCGAGCGGCGCACGCGAGGCGGCCTCGGCGGCAAGCTCGGCCTCGATCATGCCGATCATTTCCCGGTGGTGGGCCTCCAGGCCCTGCGCCATGACGACGAAGGTGTCGAGGGCGTAGCCGTTGCGGGTGGTGTGCACCTTGGCCTCGGCGATGTTGAAGCCGGCGCGCTGGAAATAGCCGCAGATGCGCGCGAACAGCGCCTCGCGGTCGGGCAGGTAGATCATCACCTGGAGGCCCTCCCCGAAGGGCGCGAGGCGCGCCTTGACCACCGGCTCGGTCGTGTCGACCCGGTAGTGGAGGCTGCGCGTGTGCCAGGCGATCTCCTGCGCGTCGTGGCGCAGGAAGTAGGCCGTATCGAGCTGTTTCCACAACCCATCCTTCGCGCTGTCGGAGAGGGCATAGAGGCGCAGCAGGCGCGCGGCTTCGGCGGTCTTCTCGGCGAGCGCGGCATCGCGCTCGAGCGGCGCGCCGGCGAGCACCTTGCGCGCGGCCCGGAAGAGATCCTCGAGGAGCTTCGCCTTCCACGCGTTCCACACCTTGGGGCTGGTGCCGCGGACGTCGGCGACGGTCAGGAGGTAGAGCGCGACCAGGCGCCGCTCGGTGCCGACGCGCTCGGCGAAGGCGCGGATGACGTCCGGGTCGTGGACGTCCTGCTTCTGAGCGACATGCGACATGGAGAGGTGCCGCTCGACCAGGAAGGCGACCAGCTCGGTGTCCTCTGCCGACAGGCCATGGCGCCCGGCGAAGGCGCGCACGTCGCGCGTGCCCAGCTCCGAGTGGTCGCCCCCGCGTCCCTTGGCGATGTCGTGGTACAGCGCCGCGACGTACAGCAGCCAGCGGCGCTCGAAGCCGTTGATCAGCTCGCTGCACAGCGGGAACTCGTGCGCGAACTCCGGCATGGTGAAGCGCCGCAGGTTGCGCAACACCATGAGAATGTGCTGGTCCACCGTGTAGACGTGGAACAGGTCGTGCTGCATCTGCCCGACGATGCGGCCGAACTCGGGCAGGTAGCGCCCGAGGATGCCGTACTGGTTCATGCGGCGGAACTCGTGAACGATGCCGCGCGGCTGCTGCAGGATCTGCAGGAAGAGCAGGCGCGCAATCGGATCGCGGCGGAAGCCGGCGTCGATGCGCCGGCGCGCGCGCCACAGCGCGCGCAGGGTCTGCGCCGTCATCCCGCGCAGCTCGCGGTGCTGCATCATGAGCAGAAAGCTCTCGAGGATGCCCGTGGGCTCGCGCTGGAGCAGCGTTTCGTCCTCGAGGTGCAGCAGCTCGCCCCGGATGCAGAAGCGCTCGTTCAGGCTGCGCGGCCGCTCGTCCGGCGGGGGCAGCAGGCGCGCGCCGATGTTCTGCAGCACGATGGTATTGAGCTGCGTCACGGTCTTGGCGGCGCGGTAATAGCGCTGCATCATCGCCTCGCTCGCGCGCCGCTCGGGCGTATCGCGGTCGCCGTACTGCGCGGCGAGCGCGCCTTGCACGTCGAACACCAGCCGGTCCTCGCGGCGCCCCGCGAGGTAGTGCAGCCGGATGCGCAGGTCCTGGAAGGCCGCCTCGTGGCGCGCGAGCTGGCGCGCCTCGCGCCGCTCGAGCAGCCCGTGCGCCACCAGGTCGGACCAGCGCCGCCCGATGCCGCACGCTCGCGCGATCCAGTGGATGGTGTGCAGGTCGCGCAGGCCTCCGGGGGCTTCCTTCAGGTTCGGCTCGAGCGCGTAGGGCGTGTCCTGGTGCTTGGCGTGACGCTGCTCCTGTTCGAGCTTCTTCGCCTTGTAGAAGGCCACCGGGTCGGGCTTGAGCGCGGCGGCGAGCCCGACATAGAGCCGCCGGCTCCCCGCGAGGAAGCGCGCCTCCATGAGCGTGGTCTGGACGGTGATGTCCTCGGCGGCGGCCTGGACGCACTCGGGCAGCGTGCGCACGCCATGGCTGAGCTCGAGTCCCGCGTCCCACAGCGCGCCGATGAGCCGCTCGATGCGCGCCGATTCGGCCGGGGCCAGCACTCCCGGCAGCAGGACGAGCAGATCGATGTCGGATCCGGGGTACAGCTCGCGCCGCCCATAACCGCCGGTGGCGACGAGGGCGGCGCCGGCGGGCCCGCCGACGGTGGTCCAGACCCGGCGCACCGCGCGATCGACCAGCGCCGCAT
>DATLGR010000111.1:0-15708 GCA_035540415.1 Burkholderiales bacterium
GTGGCGGGCAGGCCCGCGTTCGCCATGGCGAAGAGCATCATCAGGGCGGCGAAGCGCGGCATGGTATTCACCACGCCGCCGTAGTCGGCGATCATGCGCGTGTGCATGCGGTCGTACATGACGCCGACGCAGAAGAACAGCGCCGCCGAGACGAAGCCGTGCGAGATCGACTGGATGAGGGCACCCTCGACGCCCAGCGCGTTGAACACGAAGAAGCCCAGTGTGACGAAGCCCATGTGCGAGATCGACGAGTACGCGATCAGCTTCTTCATGTCGGTCTGCACCAGCGCCACCAGGCCGATGTAGGCCACCGCGATCAGCGACAGCGTGATCATGAGCCAGGCGAGCTCGCGCGAGGCGTCGGGCAGGATGGGCAGCGTGAAGCGCACGAAGCCGTAGGCCCCCAGCTTGAGGAGAATCGCCGCCAGCACCACCGAGCCGCCCGTGGGCGCCTCGGTGTGCGCGTCGGGCAGCCAGGTGTGCACCGGCCACATCGGCACCTTCACCGCGAAGGCGAACAGCATGCCGAAGAAGAGCAGGATCTGTGCGCCGAGCGGCAGCGGCAGCTGGTGCCAGTCGAGGATCGCGAAGCTGCCGCCCGAGGCGCTGTACAGGTAGAGCAGCGCCACCAGCATGAGGAGCGAGCCGAACAGCGTGTAGAGGAAGAACTTGACCGCCGCATAGACCCGGTTGGGGCCGCCCCAGATGCCGATGATGATGAACATCGGGATCAGCGTCGCCTCGAAGAACACATAGAACAGCACCGCATCGAGCGCCGAGAACACGCCGTTCAGCAGGCCCGAGAGCACGAGAAACGAGGCGTAGTACTGCCCCACCCGGTTCTCCACCACGGTCCAGCCGGCGATCGCCACCAGCACGGTGATGAAGCTGTTCAGGATCACGAACAGCACCGAGATGCCGTCGACGCCGAGGTGGTAGTGGATGTTGAAGGTCTCGATCCACGGCGCGCGCTCGACGAACTGCATGGCCGGGGTATCCAGGTCGAAGCCCAGATACAGCGGGACGGTGACGAGAAAGCCCGCCACCGCGCCGGCGAGGGCGATCCAGCGCTGCAGGCCCGCGCGCTCGTCGCCGCCCGCGGCGAGCACCGCCAGGCCCGCGGCGATGGGAATCCAGATGGCGGCCGAGAGCAGCATCAGCGGCGCAGGAACCAGAACACGAGGATCAGCACCCCGATCAGCATGGCGACCGCGTACTGGTTGATCAAACCCGACTGCACCAGGCGGATCACCCCGGAGAACCACCCGACCACGCGCGCCGAGCCGTTCACCATCAGGCCGTCGATGACCGTCTGGTCGCCGCCGCGCCAGAAGCCCCGGCCGAGCGCCTTGGCGCCGCCCGCGAAGAGCCAGGCGTAGAGCTCGTCGAAGCCGTACTTGCGCTCGACCAGCCCGTAGAGCGGCCCGAGCGCGACGGCGATGCGCTTGGGCAGGTCGGTGCGCCTGAGATACAGGTACCCGGCCGCGGCGATGCCGAGCGCCGCCAGGTACACCGGCGGCGTCGCGAACCCGTGCAGCACGAACGCCCAGAGGCCCTGGTACTCGCCCGGCGTTGGCGGCACCGCCGCGCCGAAGTAATCGCCGTAGACCACCGGGCCGATCACGTAGCCCGCGAGCACCGAGGGAATGGCGAGCAGTACGAGCGGCACCGTGACCACCGCCGGCGACTCGCGCGGCGGATGCGCCGGGTCGAAGCGCGGCTCGCCGTGAAAGGCCATGAACACCAGCCGGAAGGTGTACGCGGCGGTGACGAACACCGTCAGCAGCACGCACAGGTAGCCGAAGAGCGCCCCGGGCACCGTGGCCGCGCCCACCGCGGCGATGATGGCGTCCTTGGAGAAGAACCCGGCGAAGCCGGGCACTCCGGCCGAGGAGATGGCGCCGATCAGCAGCGTCCAGTACGTCCACGGCATGTACTTCCTCAGTCCGCCCATGCGCCGCATGTCCTGCTCGTGGTGCAGGGCGATGATGACCGAGCCCGCGGCGAGGAACAGCACCGCCTTGAAGAAGGCGTGGGTCATCAGGTGGAACATCGCCGCCGAGTAGGCCGAGGCGCCGAGCGCCACCGTCATGTAGCCCAGCTGCGAAAGCGTCGAGTACGCCACCACGCGCTTGATGTCGTACTGCGTGAGCGCGACCAGCGCCATGAACAGGGCCGTGATGCCGCCGATCACCAGCACCACCGAGCGCGCCGTCTCGGACAACTCGTACAGCGGCGACATGCGCGCCACCATGAAGATCCCCGCGGTCACCATGGTGGCGGCGTGGATCAGCGCCGAGATGGGGGTGGGGCCCTCCATCGAGTCGGGCAGCCACACGTGCAGCGGGAACTGCGCGCTCTTGCCCATCGCGCCGACGAAGAGAAGCAGGCAGATGAGCGTCATGGGCGCCGCGGCGGCGCCGGCCCCGGCGAACACCGCCTGATAGTCGAGCGTGCCGAAATACGCGAGCACGAGGCCGATGCCGAGGAGGAAGCCGAAGTCGCCCACGCGGTTGACGAGGAAGGCCTTCAGGTTCGCGTAGACGGCGCTCTCGCGCGTGTACCAGAAGCCGATCAGGAGGTAGGAGACGAGGCCCACGGCTTCCCAGCCGAAGAACAGCTGCACGAAGTTGTTCGCCATCACCAGCATCAGCATCGAGAAGGTGAACAGCGAGATGTAGGCGAAGAACCGCTGGTAGCCGGGATCGCCGGCCATGTAGCCGATGGTGTAGACGTGCACCATGAGCGACACGAACGTGACCACCACCATCATGAAGGCCGAGAGCCGGTCGATGAGAAAGCCGATCTCGAAGCGCAGCTCGCCCACCGTGAGCCAGGTGTAGAGGGTCCCGTTGAAGGTGTTGCCCGCGAGGACATCGGCCAGCACCCAGCAGGAGGCGAGGAAGGACGCGAGCACGCCGAGGATGGCCGCCCAGTGCGTGCCGGCGCGGCCGAGCGCCCGCCCGAAGAGGCCGGCGAGCACCGCCCCCGCCAGGGGCGCGAACGGAACGATGAGGTAGGCCGCCTTCATCCGCGCAGGGAGTCGAGGTCCTCGACGTCGATGGTATTGAGGTTGCGGAACAGCACCACCAGGATGGCGAGGCCGATGGCGGATTCGGCGGCGGCGACGGTGAGGATGAAGAACACGAACACCTGGCCGGCGATGTCGCCCAGGTAATGGGAGAAGGCGATGAAGTTGAGGTTGACGGCGAGCAGCATCAGCTCGATGGCCATCAGCAGCACGATGATGTTGCGCCGGTTGAGGAAGATGCCGACCACGCTGATGGCGAAAAGAATCGCGCCCAGCACCAGGTAGTGGGACAGGCCGACCGTCATTCGCGCTCCGGCGGCATGGAGACCAGGCGCACCCGCTCGTCGCGGCGCGCGCGCACCTGCTGGGCGGGGTCCTGGCGGCGGGTGTCCTTGCGCTGGCGCAGGGTGAGCGAGATGGCGGCGATGATCGCCACCAGCAGCACCACCGCCGCGATCTCGAAGGCGTAGGCGTAGTCCGTGTACAGGACGAGGCCCAGCTCGCGCGTGTTGCTGTAGTCGGGCGGCAGCGGGCGCGGCTCCAGGCCCCAGATGCGCAAGGCAAGCACCGTGACCATCTCCCAGACCAGGATGCCGCCCACCACCAGGGCGAGCGGCAGGTTGCGCCAGAAGCCCTGCCGCACGCGCTCGAGGTTGATGTCGAGCATCATCACCACGAAGAGGAACAGCACCATCACCGCGCCGACGTACACGACCACGAGCGCGATCGCCAGGAACTCGGCGTGCAGAAGCAGCCACAACGCCGCCGCGGTGAAGAAGGCGAGCACGAGGAACAGCGCCCCGTGCACGGGATTGCGCGCGGTCACGACCAGCAGCCCGGAGGCGAGCAGCACCCCCCCAAAGGCGTAGAAAATCACGGCCTCGAACATTGTTCTTGTTCCCTAGCGGTAGCGCGCGTCGGTCTCGCGGTCGCGGGCGATTTGTTCCTCGTAGCGATCGCCCACGGCAAGCAGCATGGGCTTCGTGTAGTAAAGATCTCCCCGGCGCTCGCCGTGGTACTCCAGCGTGCGCGTCTCGACGATGGCATCCACCGGGCAGGCTTCCTCGCAGAAGCCGCAGAAGATGCACTTCGTGAGGTCGATATCGTAGCGGGTGGTGCGGCGCGTGCCGTCGGCGCGCTGCTCGGACTCGATGTGGATGGCGAGCGCCGGGCACACCGCCTCGCACAGCTTGCACGCGATGCAGCGCTCCTCCCCGTTCGGGTAGCGGCGCAGGGCATGCAGGCCGCGGAAGCGCGGGCTCTGCGGCGTCTTCTCCTCCGGGAACTGCACCGTGACCTTGCGCGCGAACATGTGCCGGCCGGTGAGCATCATGCCGCGCAGGAGCTCGAGCAGCAGGAAGCTGCGGAAGAACTCGAGCACCCGGCTCATGGCCACAGGCTCCAGGGCGTCTGCATCCACACGCCGATTACCACGATCCACACGATGGTGAGCGGGATGAACACCTTCCAGCCCAGGCGCATGATCTGGTCGTAGCGGTAGCGCGGGAACGTGGCGCGGATCCAGATGAACAGCGACACGAAGAAGAACATCTTGATGAGCAGCCACCCGAAGGGCGGGATCCAGGTGAAGGGGGCCGCCGCGATGGGCGCCTGCCACCCGCCGAAGAACAGCACCGCGGTGAGCGCGCTGATCAGCCACATGTTGGCGTACTCGGCGAGGAAGAAGATCGCGAACGTCATCCCCGAGTACTCGATCATGTGGCCGGCGACGATCTCCGACTCGCCCTCCACCACGTCGAAGGGAGCGCGATTGGTCTCGGCCACGCCGGAGACGAAGAACACCACCAGCATCGGCAGCAGCGGCAGCCAGTTCCACGACAGGAAGGTGATGCCGCGCTCGGCGAACCAGCCCTGGCCCTGCTGGGCGATGATGGCCCCCAGGTTGAGGCTGCCCGAGACCATCAGCACCACCACCAGGGCGAAGCCCATGGCGAGCTCGTAGGACACCATCTGCGCCGCCGAGCGCATCGCGCCGAGGAAGGCGTACTTGGAGTTCGACGCCCAGCCGGCGATGATCACCCCGTACACCCCGATGGAGGACAGCGCGAGGATGTAGAGCAGCCCCGCGTTGATGTCGGCCAGCACCACCTCGGGCGCGAACGGAATCACCGCCCACGCGGCGAGCGCCGGCGTGATCATGACCACGGGGGCGAGCAGGTACAGCCCCTTGCTGGCGTTGGTGGGAAGGATGATTTCCTTCATCACCAGCTTGACGCCGTCGGCGATCGGCTGGAGCAGCCCCCACGGGCCCACGCGATTGGGCCCGATGCGGATCTGGATGAGGCCGATCAGCTTGCGCTCCCACAGCGTGAGGTACGCCACGGCGATCATCAGCGGCGCGACGATCGCGACGATGAACGCCATGCTGTAGACGGTCAGCGAGACCGCCTGGCCCCAGGCGGGCCCGAACCAGGCGACCGACTGCGTCTCGAGCCACTGCATGCTAGGCCGTCCTCCGCATCACGCCGCCCTCCCCACCGCCAGCTTCTCGAGCGTCACCGCGCCGAACAGCGGCCCGGCCGCGGCGGTGGCGGGGTGCGCCGCGGGAATGCGCACGCAATCGTCCGGGATCCCGTCGTCGAGCGCGGCCGGCAGGCGCGCCGCGCCGTTCACGAGCACCGGCTCGCCGGCCGCGAGGCCGAGTTTTTGCATCAGGCGCGCGTTCATCCATGCCCGCGGCGAGCGCGCCTGCGGCGTCTTCTGCAGCGGCGGGGAGCGGCGCACCAGCGGATCGGCGAAGTAGATCGGCACGTCGGCGATGCGCTGGATGCCCTGCACGTTGCCGCCTTGCGCCCGCGCGGGGCTATCGATCCCGTTGGAGAGCCGCGACGCGATGTCGCGCCCCTGCAGGCAGGCGGCGCGGACCTGCTCCAGGGTGTCGAGCTCGAAGCCGGGGCGGCCGAGCAGGCTGCCGAGCACGCGCAGCACCTTCCAGCCCGGACGCGCCTCGCCCTGCGGGTGCACGGTGGCGTAGAAGCTTTGCGCGCGGCCCTCGGCATTGACGAAGGTGCCGCCGGTCTCGGTGAACGGCGCGATCGGCAGCAGCGCATGCGCATAGTCGAGGCCGGTGCGCCAGGGGCTGAGCTGGACCACGAAGTCCGCGGCCTTCAGCGCTGCGAGCGAGCGCACCGGGTCGGCCATATCGAGCTCCGGCTCGACGTTGAGCAGGACCAGGGCGCGTTTCTCCAGCACCTGATGGACGTTCGCGGTCGGCAGGCCCGCCACATAGCCGCCAACCGAGTTCGCGGCTTCGCCGATGAATCCCACGCGGACCCCGAGCGCCTGCGCCGCGGCGTGGATCGCCGCGGCCTGCGGGTGCCGCTCGGCGAAGTTGCCGATCAGCACCGCGGCGTTCTTGCCCTCCCGCAGCCGCGGGCCGAAGGACGCGATCGAATCGGCGAGCTGGGACGGCGGCACGATCTTGCGGCTCGCGAGCGGCATCAGCCAGTCGTCGTCCACGCAATGCAGCAGGTGCACCTCGGCGCCGCGGCGGGTGGCGGCCTGCCGCAGCCGGTGGGCGAGCAACGGCGCCTCGGCGCGCAGGAACGAGCCGATGACCAGGACGCGATCGAGCGCCTCGAGCTCGGGGATGCGCATGCCGAGCCACGGAATGCCGGCGCGGCGGCCATCGGCCGAGAAGTCGGCGTGCCGGAGCCGGAAGTCCGCCGGGCCCAGGCGCCCGGCCAGGTGCAGCTCCTCCAGGGTGGCATGCGGGGAGGCGAGCACGCCGCAGTCGCTCAGCCGCGGCACCACGAAGTCGAAGGCTTCCTCCCAGCCCGCCTCGCGCCACTGGCCGTCGCGCCGGATCATGGGCCGCGTCAGGCGGTCGGCGCTGTTCAGGCCTTCGTAGGAGAAGCGATCCTTGTCCGAGAGCCACGTCTCGTTGATCGCGTCGTTCTCGAGCGGCAGCACGCGCATCACGCGCTGCTGCTTCACCTGCACGACGAGGTTCGAGCCCAGGCTGTCGTGGGGCGAAATCGACTTGCGTCGCGAGAGCTCCCAGGTGCGCGCCTTGTAGCGGAACGGCTCGGAGGTGAGCGCGCCGACCGGGCACAGGTCGATCATGTTGCCGGAGAGCTCCGACTCGACCGCCTTGCCGACGAACGACACGATCTCGGCGTTCTCGCCGCGGCCGGCGAGGCCGAGCTCCATGATCCCGGCGACTTCCTGCCCGAAGCGCACGCAGCGGGTGCACTGGATGCAGCGGCTCATCTCCTCCGCGGCCACCAGGGGGCCGAGCTCCTTGCGCAGCACGACCCGCTTCTCCTCGGTGTAGCGCGAGTTGCTGTGGCCGTAGCCCACCGCGAGGTCCTGGAGCTGGCATTCGCCGCCCTGGTCGCAGATCGGGCAGTCGAGCGGGTGGTTGATGAGCAGGAACTCCATCACGCCGTTCTGCGCCTTCTTGGCGTTGATCGAGTGGGTCCAGACCTTCATGCCCTCGGTCGCCGGGGTGGCGCAGGCCGGCAGCGGCTTGGGCGCCTTCTCGACCTCGACCAGGCACATCCGGCAGTTCGCGGCGATCGAGAGCTTGCGGTGGTAGCAGAAGTGCGGCACGTAGATGCCCAGGCGATTGGCCGCGTCCATGACCGTCGCGCCCTGCCCGACTTCGATCTCGCGCCCGTCGACGGTGAGCTTCGGCATCAGGCGGCCTCGGCCATGTTGCGCACCACGTGCGGCTCGTGGCGCGCGCCGGCCCGGCCCCACTTCGGCTCGGCGTTGCGCTCGACGAGGCAGCGCTTGTGCTCGATGTGGTGCACGAACTCGTCGCGGAAGTGCTTGATGAAGCTTTTCACCGGCAGCGCGGCGGCGTCGCCCAGCGCGCAGATGGTGCGCCCGGCGATGTTGTCGGACACGTCGTCGAGCAGCGCGAGGTCTTCCATGCGGCCGAGGCCGCGCTCGATGCGGTTCACCACGCGGTAGAGCCAGCCGGTGCCTTCGCGGCACGGCGTGCACTGGCCGCAGGATTCCTCGAAGTAGAAGTACGACAGCCGCTCGAGGGCGCGCACCATGCAGGTGGTCTCGTCCATCACGATCACCGCGCCGGAGCCGAGCATCGAGCCCGCCTTGGCGATCGAGTCGTAGTCCATGTCGGTGGCCATCATGATGTCGGCGGGCAGCACGGGCATGGAGGAGCCGCCGGGAATGACCGCCTTCAACCGGTTTCCGTGGCGAACGCCGCCGGCCATCTCGAGCAGCTTCGGGAACGGCGTGCCCAGGCGCACCTCGTAGTTGCCGGGGCGGTTGACGTGCCCGGTCACCGAGAACAGCTTCGTGCCGCCGTTGTTCGGCCGGCCCAGCGCGAGGAAGGCCTCGCCGCCGCGGCGCAGGATCCACGGCACCGCGGCAAAGGTCTCGGTGTTGTTGATGGTGGTGGGCTTGCCGTACAGGCCGTAGCTCGCCGGGAACGGCGGCTTGAAGCGCGGCTGGCCCTTCTTGCCCTCGAGGGACTCGAGCAGCGCGGTCTCCTCGCCGCAGATGTAGGCGCCGTAGCCCGGGTGCGCGTAGAGCTCGAAGCCGAAGCCGGAGCCGAGGATGCTCTTGCCCAGGTAGCCGGCGGCGTACGCCTCGGCGAGCGCTTCCTCGAACTGCTCGTAGATCTCCCACACCTCGCCGTGGATGTAGTTGTAGCCCGCGGTGGCGCCCATGGCGTAGCCGGCGATGATCATCCCCTCGATCACCGCGTGGGGGTTGTAGCGCAGCAGATCCCGGTCCTTGCAGGTGCCGGGCTCGCCCTCGTCGGAGTTGCAGACCACGTACTTCGGGCCGGCGTACTGCTTGGGCATGAAGGACCACTTGAGCCCGGTGGGGAAGCCCGCGCCGCCGCGCCCGCGCAGGGCGGATTTCTTGACCTCGGCGACCACGTCGTCGGGCTTGACGCCCTGCTGGAGGATGCGCTGGAGCGCCTGGTAGCCCTCGCGCGCCTCGTAGTCCTTGAGGCGCCAGTTGCGGCCGTCGAGGCCGGCCATCAGGATCGCGTCGGGTCCGTAGTCGAGCATGGTCATTTCAGCTCGTCGATCAGCCGGTCGAGCTTCTCGGGGGACATGTAGTCGTGCATCTTCTTGTTGTTGACGAGCACCACCGGCGCCATGGCGCAGGCGCCCATGCACTCGCCCTCCTTCAGCGTGAAGCGCCCGTCGGCGGTGGTCTCGTTGAAGTCGATGCCGAGCCGCGCGCGCAGGTGGTCGGCCGCGTCGAGCGCGCCCTGCAGCCCGCAGGGCAGGCAGGTGCAGAGGGTCAGCTTGTGGCGCCCGACCTTTTCCAGGTTGTACATGGAGTAGAACGTCGCGACCTCGTAGACGGCCACCGGCGGCATGCCGAGGTAGCCCG
This sequence comes from Burkholderiales bacterium, assembly GCA_035540415.1. Taxonomy (GTDB): domain Bacteria; phylum Pseudomonadota; class Gammaproteobacteria; order Burkholderiales; family SG8-39; genus SCGC-AG-212-J23. The sequence goes on from DATLGR010000111.1 coordinate 9,380, forward strand.
CGACGAAGTCCATCACCTCGGTGGAAAGCCAGCCCTTCTCGTCCTGCGCGATGATGAGCGCGCTCATCACCGCCGACTGCTTGCGGTCGGAAGGATATTTCGCGATCTCGCGGTCGATCCGCCTGAGGGACTCGGCGCTCAGCATGGCCGCGCGCGCCTCATCGGTCGATCTCGCCGAACACGATGTCCTGCGTGCCGATGATGGCCACGGCGTCCGCCAGCATGTGGCCGCGTGCCATCTCGTCGAGCGCCGCGAGGTGCGGGAAGCCGGGGGCGCGGATCTTCAGGCGATAGGGCTTGTTCGCGCCGTCCGAGACGAGGTAGATGCCGAACTCGCCCTTGGGCGCCTCGACCGCGGCGTAGACCTCGCCTTCGGGCACGTGCATGCCCTCGGTGACGAGCTTGAAGTGATGGATGAGCTGCTCCATGCTCTCCTTCATCTCCAGGCGCGTGGGCGGCGCCACCTTGTGGTTGTCGGTCATCACCGGGCCGGGGTTCCGGCGCAGCCAGTCGATGCACTGGCGCAGGATCCGGTTCGACTGGCGCATCTCCTCCATGCGCACGAGGTAGCGGTCGTAGCAGTCGCCGTTCTTGCCCACCGGGATGTCGAATTCCACGCGGTCGTACACCTCGTAGGGCTGCTTCTTGCGCAGGTCCCAGGCCACGCCCGAGCCGCGCAGCATCGGGCCGGTGAAGCCCAGCGCCAGCGCGCGCTCCGGCGACACCACGCCGATGCCCACGGTGCGCTGCTTCCAGATGCGGTTCTCGGTGAGCAGCGTCTCGTAGTCGTCCACCGCCCGGGGGAAACGCTCGGCGAAGTCCTCCAGGAAGTCGAGCAAGGAGCCCTGGCGGCTGCGATTGAGCTCATCGATCTGCTTCTGGCTCTTGAACTTCGAGGGCTGATAGCGCGGCATCGTGTCCGGCAGGTCGCGGTAGACGCCGCCGGGGCGGTAGTACGCGGCGTGCATGCGCGCGCCGGACACCGCTTCGTACGCGTCCATCAGGTCCTCGCGCTCGCGGAAGCAGTAGAGGAAGATCGTCATCGCGCCGATGTCCAGGCCGTGCGCGCCGAGCCACAGCAGGTGGTTCAGGATGCGCGTCACCTCGTCGAACATGACCCGGATGTACTGCGCGCGCAGCGGCACCTGCACGCCGATCAGCTTCTCGATGGCGAGCACGTACGCGTGCTCGTTGCACATCATGGACACGTAATCGAGGCGGTCCATGTAGGGCAGCGACTGGATGAAGGTCTTGTGCTCGGCGAGCTTCTCCGTGGCCCGGTGCAGCAGGCCGATATGCGGGTCGGCCCGCTGGATCACCTCCCCGTCGAGCTCGAGGACCAGGCGCAACACGCCGTGCGCCGCCGGGTGCTGCGGGCCGAAGTTCAGCGTGTAGTTGCGGATCTCAGCCATGCTTCGGAAGCTCGGCGGCGTAGTTCGGCTCGCGCACGATGCGCGGGGTGACCTCGCGCGGCTCGATCGTCACCGGCTGGTAGATGACGCGCCGCTGCTCCGGGTCGTAGCGCATCTCGACGTGGCCCGACAGCGGGAAGTCCTTGCGGAACGGGTGGCCGACGAAGCCGTAATCGGTGAGGATGCGGCGCAGGTCGGGATGGCCCTCGAAGATGATGCCGAAGAGATCGAACGCTTCGCGCTCGAACCAGTCGGCCGCGGGCCACACCGCGACGATGGAGGGAAGCACCGGGAAGTCGTCCTCGGGGCAGTACGTGCGCAGGCGCAGGCGCCAGTTGTTCTGCACCGACAGCAGGTGCAGCACCGCCGCGAAGCGCGGCCCCTCGCGCGGCGCGTCCGCGTAGGCCGCGTAGTCCACGCCGCAGAGATCGATCAGCTGCTCGAAGCCGCCCCGGGCGCGCAGGGCCTCGGCCACGCGCCGGTAGTCGTGCGCCTTCACCTCCACCGTGAGCTCGCCCCGGTCTTCCCGGGGCGCCAGCCCTTCGGCGACGAGCAGGTCATGCAGCTTCTGCAGGCGAGGCGTCATCGCGCGATGGTGCTCGTGCGGCGGATCTTGTTCTGCAGCTGCACGATGCCGTAGAGCAGCGCCTCGGCGGTGGGCGGGCAGCCGGGCACATAGACGTCCACCGGCACGATGCGGTCGCAGCCGCGCACCACGGAGTACGAATAGTGGTAGTACCCGCCGCCGTTGGCGCACGAGCCCATCGAGATGACCCAGCGCGGCTCGGCCATCTGGTCGTACACCTTGCGCAGCGCGGGCGCCATCTTGTTGCACAGCGTTCCGGCGACGATCATCACGTCGGACTGGCGCGGGCTCGGCCGGAACATCACGCCGAAGCGGTCGAGGTCGTAGCGCGCCGCGCCCGCGTGCATCATCTCCACCGCGCAGCAGGCGAGGCCGAAGGTCATCGGCCACAGGGATCCGGTGCGGGTCCAGTTGATGAGCTTGTCCGCGGTGGTGGTGACGAAGCCCTGTTGCAGGACGCCTTCTATTCCCACTCCAGCGCCCCCTTCATCCACTCGTAGACGAAGCCGACGACGAGAATCGCGAGGAACAGCATCATGGCGAGAAATCCCGCGAGGCCGATGTCGTTGAGGACCACGGCCCAGGGGAAAAGGAAGGCGATCTCGAGGTCGAACAGGATGAACAGGATCGCCACCAGGTAGTAGCGCACGTCGAACTTCATGCGCGCATCCTCGAACGCCTCGAAGCCGCACTCGTAGGGCGAGAGCTTCTCCGGATCCGGCCGGCTCGGGCCGAGCAGCTTGCCGAGGACCATGGGCGCCACGCCGACGCCGATGCCGACCAGGATGAACAGCAGGATCGGAAAATACTCTGCAAGCATAGAAGTGGTGCCCACGAGCAGACTCGAACTGCTACGGCTTTTTAGGCCACTAGCCCCTCAAGCTAGCGTGTCTACCAATTTCACCACGTGGGCGAATCCGGAATTATCCCTCAAAAATCATTGCGGAACCGTCTTTTCCGGCTGCGCCGGCGGCGCCGGTTCGACCTCGGCCTTCTTCGGCTCGACCTTGGGGGCCGCCTTCTGCTGCATGGGCGCGCGGTCCATCACGCCGAGGCCTTCGTGCGGCCGCTGTGTCGCTATCCAGGTGAGCCCGAGGCTGGAGATGAAAAACACGGTCGCCAGCACGGCGGTGGTGCGCGACAGGAAGTTGGCCGAACCCGTAGCGCCGAACAGGCTTCCGGACGAGCCGCCGCCGAAGCCCGAGCCCATGTCGGCGCCTTTGCCGTGCTGGAGCAGCACCAGCCCGATGATCACCAGCGCGAGCAGCACGTGCAGCAGCACCACCACGTTGACCCATGTACCCGTCATGTCTCGATCCTCTTCTGCGAGGCGGTGCTGGCCGCGCTCGCGATCTGGTTGAAGTCTTCGGCCACGAGCGAGGCGCCGCCGATCAGGCCGCCGTCGATGTCCGGCATCGCGAAGAGCCCGGCCGCGTTCGCCGGCTTCACGCTGCCGCCGTACAGGATGCGCGTTTGCGCCGACAGGCGCGCCCGCAGGAACGCGTGCACCGCCTGGGCCTGCTCGGGCGTGGCGTTGCGCCCGGTGCCGATGGCCCATACGGGCTCATAGGCGAGCACGGCCGATCGAAATCCGCCCCGGCGCAGGACCGCGTCCAGCTGCCTCGCCACGACGGCCTCGGTCCGCCCCGTCTCGCGCTCCGCCAGCGTCTCGCCGACGCACAGAATCGGCGTGAGGCCCGCGGCCTGCGCGGCGGCGAACTTGGCCGCCACGCGCTCGTCGTCCTCGCCGTAAAGCTGGCGCCGCTCGGAATGTCCGACGATGACGTAGTGGCAGCCGAGGTCGTTCAGCATCGCCCCGGAGACCTCGCCGGTGTACGCCCCCTGCGCGTGCTCGCTGAGCGTCTGCGCGCCCCAGCGAACCATGCTGCCCTCGAGCGCCTCGGCGACCTGCTGCAGGTAGGGAAACGGGGGACATACCGCGCACTCCACCCCTTGCAGGCGGTCCGCGTGCGTCCTGAGCGCCTCCAGCAACGCGCGATTCGAGGCCCGGCTGCCGTGCATTTTCCAGTTGCCGGCGACCAGCGGGGTGCGACCCATCCGAGGATTTCCGTCCGAACTTGCTGAAACCCTTGGATTCTACCGCAGTGGCAGCACCTCGACAGCAGTCCTGCGGGCGACGCCGGCTACTCGGGCGGTATTCCCATGCGCGCGAGCGCCACCACGGCCTCGGTGCGCGAGGACACGCCAAGCGCGCGATACGCGGCATGCGCGTGCTGCTTGACGGTGTTCCGGGAGATGGCGAGTGCGCTTGCGATCTGACCGTTGGTGAGGCCGCGCACGAGCAGCCTCAGCACGTCGCCTTGGCGCTCGGTGATGCCCAGGTCGGCGAGCCGAATCGGCCGCCGCGGGGCAGCCGGCGTGCCCAGCACCTCCGCCGGCACGTAGACCCCGCCTTCCACGATAAAGCGCAGCGCCTCGGCTATGACCCGCGGCGGGCTCGTCTTGGGCACGTAGCCGGCCGCCCCCGCGTCGAGCGCCGCGCGCACCGCGGCACTGTCCTCATTGGCCGAGATGACCACCACGCGGGCCCGCGGCAGGGCTTTGCGAAAGCGCAGCAGCGCCTCGATCCCCGTGCAGCCCGGCAGGCCCAGGTCGAGCAGGACGAGATCGAGCGCCTGGAGCTCACGCGCCTTGGACAGGCCGCCGGCGAGGTCCATCTCGCCGTGCACGACGGCCCCGGGCAGCACGGACCGCACCACCGCGCCGAGCGTCTCGTGCAGCATCGGGTGATCGTCGACGACCAGCACGTCCATGAAGGAAGGATGCTAGCCCGTTTCCGCGCTCAGCGCATGAGCGGGCCGAGCGCCTGCGCGCTCATCGGTCGCGCGAACAGGTAGCCCTGCCCCTGCTCGCAGCCGAACGCACTCAGGAAAGCCCTCTGGTCGGGACTTTCGATGCCCTCCGCGACCACCGTGAACCGCAGGCGGTGCGCCATGTCGATGATCGTGCGCACGATGGCGGCGTCGGCGGCGTCGGTCAGCGCGTCGGCGACAAACGAGCGGTCGATCTTCAGCGCCGCCAGCGGAAAGCGGGTGAGGTAAGCGAGGCTGGAATAGCCGGTGCCGAAGTCGTCGATCGCCATGCGGATGCCGGCCTCGCGCAGCGAGCGCATTACGCGCACGGCATGCTCCGGATCCTGCATGAGCTCGCTTTCGGTGATTTCCAGCTCGAGCAGCGAGGCGTCCATCCCGGCCTCCTTGACCAGCGCGATCACGCGCGCGTCGAGGTCGGGGTGGCGGAACTGCCGGGCCGACAGGTTGACCGCGACCGGCAGAACACGCAGGCCCGCCGCCTGCCAGGCCTTGACGTCGGCGCAGGCGCGGCGGATCACCCACTCCCCGACCGGCACGATGAGGCCGGTGTCCTCGAGCACGGGCACGAAATGCGACGGCAGGACCACGCCCCGTTCCGGGTGCTCCCAGCGCAACAGCGCCTCCAGTCCGCACGGCACACCCGAGTCGAGCTGCACCTTGGGCTGGTAGGCAAGGCGGAATTCGTCGCGCTCCAGCGCCCGGCGCAGCTCGAGCGCGAAGCCGGCCCGGGCGCGGGTGCGCTGCGTGATCTCGGCGGTGAAAAACTGGTAGCCATTGCGCCCGGCCTGCTTGGCACGGTACATCGCCGCCTCGGCACCGGCGAGCAGCGTGCCGGCGTCGGCACCGTCGGCAGGATAGGCCGCGATCCCTACGCAGGCGCTCAAGAACGTCTCCTCGCCCAGAAGGGTGAACGGCCGCGACAGCGCCTCCAGAATCTTCTGCGCCACCAGCGCGGCGTCCTCGGGCCGCGCGAGGTCGGCGAGCACGGCGGCGAACTCGTCCCCGCTCACCCGCGCCAGCGTGTCGCCGGTGCGCAGCGCCGCCTGCAGGCGCTTCGCGGCTTCGCGCAGCAGCTCGTCGCCGGCGCGATGGCCGCGCGTGTCGTTGATGGCCTTGAAGTCGTCGAGATCCACGAACAGCACCGCGAGCGGCGTGCCGCGGCGCGCCGCCTGCCCGATCATCTGCGCGAAGCGGTCGGTGAACAGCTCGCGGTTCGCCAGGCCCGTGAGCGGATCGAACTGGGACAGAAAGGAGACGCGCTCCTCGCTTTCGATCCGCTGCAGGCCGGTCGAGAGCAGGCTTGCCACCGTCGCGAGGTACGCGAGCGCCTCGCCGCCGAGCGGCGCCGCGGCTTCCGCGTAGAGCGCGCCGCGCACGCGCCGGTCAGCGCGCACCGGCACCATGGCGCGGTTGCCCGCGAGGAACAGCGCGCCCGAGTGCAGCACGGTCTGTGCGGCGCTGCCGGGCTCGGACACGAACCCGACCGCCGCGCGCTGC
>DATLGR010000112.1:0-1826 GCA_035540415.1 Burkholderiales bacterium
CTTCCTGCAGCCGCCAAAGCTTGAGGAAGGCGACGAAATCGGAGCGCTCGTCGGCAAAGGCGGCGTGCCGCTCGTCGGCGGCCGCCGCCCGCTCGAGCGGCCGCTCGCGCGGGTCCTGCACGGAGAGCGCGGCCGCCACCACCAGCACCTGCTCCAGGCAGCCGCCGTCGCGCGCGGCCACCAGCATGCGCGCCAGGCGCGGGTCGAGCGGCAGCCGCGCGAGCTCCCGGCCCACCGGCGTGAGCGCGTTGCGCTCGTCCACGGCGCCCAGCTCCTGCAGGAGAGCGTACCCGTCGGCGATGGCGCGCGGCGTCGGCGGATCGAGAAAGGCAAAGTGCTCCACTTCGCCCAAGCCCAGGCTCTTCGCGCGCAGGATCACCGAGGCGAGCGACGAGCGCAGCAGCTCGGGGTCCGTATAGGCCGGGCGGCGCGCAAAGTCCTCTTCCGAGTACAGGCGGATGCACACGCCCTCGGCGATGCGGCCGCAGCGGCCGGCCCGCTGCTGGGCGGCAGCCCGGGAAATGCGCTCCACGCGAAGCATCTCGACCTTGTTGCGGTAGCTGTAGCGCTTCACCCGCGCAAGGCCGGTGTCGACGACATAGCGGATGCGCGGCACGGTGAGCGACGTCTCGGCTACGTTCGTGGCGAGCACCACGCGCCTCGCCCCGCCGGGCCGGAAGACGCGGTCCTGCTCGGCGGCCGACAGGCGCGAGTACAGCGGCAGGATCTCGGCGTCCAGCCGGCGCCGGCGCAACGCCTCGGCCGTATCGCGGATTTCGCGCTCCCCCGGAAGGAACACGAGCACGTCGCCGCCGCCTTCGCGGACGAGCTCCTCCACCGCGTCCGCGAGCGCGTGCTCTTCCTCCTCGCGCGTCGTGTCCTCCTCGTCGCCGCCCACCGGGCGGTACCGGATCTCGATGGGGTACAGCCGGCCCGACACCTCGATCACCGGCGCGCCGCCGAAGTGGCGCGCGAAGCGCTCGGCGTCGATGCTCGCCGAGGTCACGACCACCTTGAGATCGTCGCGCCGCGTGAGCAGGCCCTTGAGGTAGCCGAGGAGGAAATCGATGTTGACGCTGCGCTCGTGCGCCTCGTCGATGATGAGGGCATCGTAGCGGCGGAGCTGCGGATCGGCCTGGATCTCGGCGAGCAGGATGCCGTCGGTCATGAGCTTGATGGCGGTACGCGGACCGACGCGCTCCTGGAAGCGCACCTGATAGCCGACGAGGCCGCCGAGCTCGGTGCCGAGCTCCTCGGCGATGCGCGCCGCCACGGTGCGCGCCGCCACACGGCGCGGCTGGGTGTGACCGATGCGCGCGCGCCCCATGTCGAGCAGGATCTTGGGCAGCTGCGTCGTCTTGCCCGACCCGGTCTCGCCGCTCACCACGACGACCGGGTGGCGCGCGATGGCGTCCCGGATTTCCTCGCGGCGCGCGCTGACCGGCAGCGCGGCATCGAAGCGGATCGCGCCTATGACAGCAGCCGCTCGACGTACCGGGCGATTACGTATATTTCGGGGCGTAGACTAGGCATACGCGAGCAAATACCGTCATCCATACCGTCAAAGGGAGCGATCATGGCCGGGGCAAAAGGGGCGTCAGACATCAAGTTTCGCAATGCTAGAGCAAGCGACAGGCTGCGGAAGGTTGCCGATCGCGATGGCCTGTACCTCCACATCATGCCGAGCGGCGCGAAGTCCTGGCGCTACGACTACCGCATCGCCGGAGCCCGTCAGACGCTCACCATTGGGCGCTATCCCGATGTGAGCCTTGGGGCCGCCCGCGTGGCCTTGAACGTCGCACGCGGCCTCATAGCGCAGGGAATGA
>DATLGR010000113.1:0-6424 GCA_035540415.1 Burkholderiales bacterium
GCCTGGGACTGGTGGAGGCCTACGATGAGCTGCGCGCGATGCTCGCCGTGGTGAGCCGTGCCGCCGCGCTCGAAATGCTGCTCGAAGGCCGGCTCTGGGGCGCGCGCGAGGCCTACGAGAAGGGGCTCGTCAGCCGGGTCGTGCCCGACGAAAAGGTGGTCGAGGAGGCGTATGCCGCCGCCCGGCGCATCGCCGAAGGCGCGCCGCTCGCCGCCCGCTGGCACAAGAAGTTCATCCGCCGCCTGGCCGACCCGCAGCCGTTGTCGGTGGCCGAATCCGACGAGAGCTACGCCTGCTTCGACACCGCGGACTACCGCGAAGGCGTCGCGGCGTTCCTCGCCAAGCGCAAGCCCCGGTTCGAAGGGCGCTAGCGTGGCGGCGCTCCTCTCGGTCGAGAACCTGCATGTCCACTTCGTGACCACGCGCGGCGTGGTGCGCGCGGTCGAGGGGCTGAGCTACGACGTCCATCCGGGCGAGATGGTCGCGCTTGTCGGCGAGTCGGGCTGCGGCAAGTCGGTGTCTTCCCTGGCCGTCATGCGCCTGCTCGCGCGCCCGGCCGGCCGGGTGGTGGCCGGCGCGGTGCGCTTCGAGGGCCGCGATCTGCTCACGCTCAGCGAAGACCAGATGCGCGAGATCCGCGGCCGCGACATCTCGATGGTGTTCCAGGAGCCGATGACCTCGCTCAACCCGGTGCTCAACATCGGCCTGCAGATCACCGAGCCCCTATTCATGCACCGCAAGATCGGCGCCGAGGCGGCGCGCGCCCGCGCCCTGGAGCTTCTGCGAATGGTGGGCATTCCGGATCCCGAGCGGCGCCTCGAGCAATACCCGCACCAGTTCTCCGGCGGCATGCGCCAGCGCGTGATGATCGCGATCGCCCTCGCCTGCGACCCGAAGCTGATCATCGCCGACGAGCCCACCACCGCGCTCGACGTCACGATCCAGGCCCAGATCCTGGAGCTGATGAAGGATCTTTCGCGGCGCCTGGGAATCGCCATGGTGGTGATCACGCACAATCTCGGCGTGGTGGCGCGCTACGCCGATCGCGTGAACGTCATGTACGCCGCGCGCATCGCCGAGCAGGCGCGCGCCGAGGCGCTGTTCGCACGGCCGCTGCATCCGTACACCGTCGGGCTGCTGCGCTCGGTGCCGCGCCTGGACCGTCCGCGCGGCGCCCGCCTCGAGACCATCGAGGGGGTGCCGCCGAACCTGCTCGAGCCGCCGCCGGGGTGCCGTTTTGCGCCGCGCTGCGCGGCGCGCATCGCCGAGTGCACGCAAGCGCCGCCGCCGCTGCTCGAGCCCGAGCCCGCTCGACGCTCGGCCTGCCTGCGCGCCGGCGAGATCGCCCGCGGCGGCCCGTCGGCCGTCGGGCTGGAGGCGCGCGCGGCGCAGGCGCCTCCGCCGGTGAAGTCGCTTCGGCCCGAGCCGCTCGTCGAGGTGCGACGCCTCAAGACGCATTTCGACGTCACCCGCGGCCTGCTCGCCCGCCGCCGCTCCATCGTCAAGGCCGTGGACGACGTTTCGTTCGCCATCCGCCGCGGCGAGACGCTGGGCCTGGTGGGCGAGTCGGGCTGCGGCAAGACCACCGTCGGCCGCACGCTGCTGCGCCTGGAGGCGGCGACCTCGGGCGAGCTGCGCTACGACGGAACGGACCTCGGCGAGGCCAAGGGCGAGCGCCTGAAGCGGCTGCGCCGGCGCATCCAGGTGATCTTCCAGGACCCGTACTCGTCGCTCAACCCGCGCATGACCGTCGGGCAGATCCTAGTCGAGCCGATGCTCGTGCACGGGCTGCAGCCGGACCGGCGCGCCGCGCGCAAGCGCGCCGAGGCGCTGCTCGAGCAGGTGGGGCTGTTCACCTACATGGCCGAGCGCTACCCCCACGAGCTCTCCGGGGGCCAGCGCCAGCGCGTCGGCATTGCGCGCGCGCTCGCCCTCGAACCGGACTTCATCGTCTGCGACGAGCCGGTCTCGGCGCTCGACGTCTCGATCCAGGCCCAGATCATGAACCTGCTGGAGGAGCTGCAGCAGCGGCTCGGGCTTACCTACCTCTTCATCGCCCACGACCTCGCGGTGGTGCGCCATATCTCCGACCGCGTCGCGGTGATGTATCTCGGCAAAGTAATGGAGATCGCCGAGCGCGATGCGCTCTACAGTGCGCCGCAGCATCCGTATACGAAGGCCCTGCTCGAAGCGGTGCCGATCCCGGATCCGGCGCTCGAGCGCGAGCGCGGCCGCCGCCCGCTCAGCGGCGAGATTCCGAGCCCGCTCAACCCGCCGCGGGGCTGCGTATTCCACACCCGCTGCCCGCTCGCCGAGGCACGCTGCCGCGAAGAGGTGCCGGCCCTTCGCGAGACGCGCCCGGGCCACTGGGCGGCCTGTGTCAAACTATAGAGCCCTGAAGGAGGAGGAGAAGATGAGGATCAAAGCCACTAGCGTATTGGCCGCCGCCGCGCTCGCGCTCGTCGCGGCCACCCCTGCCGTCGCGCAAAAGCGCGGCGGCGACCTGCGCTTCGCCGTGAGCGCCGAGCCGCCGAACTACGATTGCCACGCGAACACCTCGTTCGCCTTCATCCATCCGGTGCGCCCGCACTACAACACGCTGCTCAAGTTCGACGCGCCCAACTACCCGAAGATCGTCGGCGACCTCGCTTCGTCGTGGACGGTGTCGAAGGACGGCCTCACCTACACCTTCAAGCTGAAGGACGGGGTCAAGTTCCACGACGGCTCGGCGTTCAGCTCGGAGGACGTCCGGGCGACCTACGAGCGCATCCGCAACCCGCAGCCCGGCGTGCGCTCCATCCGGCGCGCCGCGTACGAGGACATCGCCTCCATCGAGACGCCCGACCGGCTCACGGTGGTGTTCCGCCTGAAGAAGGCGAATGCCTCGATGCTGTCGAACTTCGCCTCGCCCTGGGACTGCATCTACAGCGCGGCGAAGCTGAAGGAGGACCCGAAGTTCCCCGAGCGCAACATCCTCGGCACCGGCCCCTTCACCTTCGTGCAGCACGTGGCCGGCTCCCACTGGGTCGGACGGCGCTTCGACGACTACCACGTCAAGGGCCAGCCGTATCTCGACAGCTTCCGCGCCATCTTCATCGCCGGCGCCCCGATGGTGAACGCGCTCGCCGCGGGCGAGGTGATGGCCGAGTTCCGCGGGCACTCGCCGGCCGACCGCGACCGCATCATGAATACGCTGAAGGACCAGGCGGTGGTGCAGGAGACGCCCTGGCAGTGCAGCCTGGTGGTGAGCTTCAACACCCGCAAGAAGCCCTTCGACGACCAGCGCGTGCGCAAGGCGCTGTCGCTCGCCGTGGACCGCTGGGGCGGCGCCCAGGCGCTGCAGAAGATCGCGCTGGTGCGCCATGTGGGCGGCGTGATGCGTCCGGGCGACGACCTCGCGACGCCGAACGCCGAGCTCGAGAAGCTGCCCGGCTTCTCGCGCGACATCAAGGCTTCACGCGAGGAAGCCCGACGCCTGCTCAAGGAGGCGGGCCATGCGAATCTCACGTTCCGGCTTACCAACCGCAATGTCGCCATGCCTTATACGCCCGTCGGCGTGTTCCTGGTCGACCAGTGGCGCCAGATCGGCGTGACCGTGCAGCACGAGCAGCTCGACACCAAGCTCTACCTCGCGGCGCAGGAGCGCAGCAATCCGACCTATGACGCGGCGCTCGACTTCAACTGCGACTTCATGGACGAGCCGAACCTGCAGCTCATCAAGTACATTTCGGCCGACCGCTCGCCGATCAATTACGCCGGCCACATCGACCGCAAGCTCGACGAGCTGTTCGACAAGCAGTCGGGCGAGCTCGACCGCGCCAAGCGCGTGCCGCTCCTGCGGGCGTTCGAGCGCCATGCGCTCGAGCAGGCGTACATCATCCCGACCATCTGGTGGCACCGCATCATCGTCACCAATTCGCGGCTGAAGGGCTGGGACATCACGCCGAGCCATTACCTCAACCAGGACCTCGCCGGCGTCTGGCTCGACTAGCAACGCCGTAGTCCGCAGGTCATGCTCCGCTACATCGTTCAGCGTGTCGCGCTGATGGTGCCCACGCTGTTCGGTGTGGCGGTGCTGGTGTTCCTGATGCTCCGCGCCATGCCCGGCGACATCACCGACGTCATGTTCAGGGCCGAGGGCGGCGGCGTGCCCGAGGCGCTGATCCAGGCCGAGCGCCAGCGCCTGGGCCTGGACCAGCCGATCTGGGTGCAGTTCGGGCGCTGGTTCTGGGGCGTGCTGCAGGGCAACCTCGGCGTGTCGATGTGGACCGGACAGCCGGTCACCTACGAGATCGCCATTCGCCTGGAGCTCTCGCTGCAGGTCGCCATCATGGCGACGATCCTCGCGGTGCTGATCGCCATCCCGCTCGGGACGCTATCGGCGCTGTACAAGAACACCTGGATCGATTACGGCATCCGGATTTTCTCGATCGCCGGCCTGGCGGTGCCCTCGTTCTGGCTCGGGATGATCATCATCCTGTTCCTGCTGACACTGTTCGCTTGGCATCCTCCGCTGACCTTCACGCCGCTGTGGGAGAACCCGCGCGAGAATCTGTCGCAGCTCATCTGGCCGGCGCTCGCCGTGGGTTACCGGTACTCGGCGGTGGCCACGCGCATGATGCGCTCGACGATCCTCGAAGTGCTGCAGGAGGACTACATCCGCACCGCGCGCGCCAAGGGCGTGTTCGAGCGCCTGGTGGTCGTGCGGCACGCGCTGCGTAACGCCATGCTGCCGGTGGTCACGGTGATCGGGCTGGAGTTCGCCTTCCTCATCGGCGGCCTGGTGGTCACCGAGCAGGTGTTCAACCTCAACGGCATCGGCAAGCTCTTCGTCGAGGCGGTGACGCGGGGCGACAACACGCTGGTGCAGGGGCTCGTGCTGCTGGTGGCCGCCACCTTCATTCTCGTCAACTTCGCGATCGACCTCCTGTACGGGCTGCTCGATCCGCGCATCCGCTATCGATGAGCGCCGTTCCCGGCACGCCCGACATCGCCTACGCCGCGCCCAAACGCCGGCACCCGGTCGCCACCTTTCTGGTGCAGCAACCGCTCGGCGCGGCCGGCCTCGGCGTGATCGTCGTGATGATCCTGGCGGCGGTGTTCGCGCCGTGGGTGGCGCCCTACGATCCGCTGCAGGTCGACTACGTCAACATCCTGGCGGCGCCTTCCGCCGAGCACTGGCTCGGCACCGACAATTTCGGCCGGGATGTCCTCTCGCGCATCATCTACGGGGCGCAGACCGCGTTGTCGGTCGGGTTTCTCGCCTCGATCCTCGGCTCCACCGTCGGCGCCGTGATCGGCGTCACTTCCGCCTACTTCGGCGGGCGCATCGACATGGCGATCCAGCGGCTGATGGACATCCTGCTGTCGTTCCCCATCATCGTGCTGGCGCTCGCCGTGGTGGCGATCCTCGGCAAAAACATCGTCCTGGGCGTCGACGTGAACCTGGTGATCGCCATCGGCCTGCCGATGGTGCCGAAGGTCGCACGGGTGGTGCGCTCGGCCGCGCTTGCCATTCGCGAGATGCCCTACATCGATGCGGCGCGGACCGCGGGCTTCTCGCACTCGCGAATCATCTTCCGCCATATCGTGCCGAACGTCACCGCGCCCTACCTCATCATGCTGACGGCCTTCGTCGGCCAGGCGATCCTGCTCGAGGCATCGCTGTCGTTCCTCGGGCTGGGCGTGACGGAGCCGACGCCGGCCTGGGGACTCATGCTCTCGGGCTCGGCCATCGGCTTCTACCAGCAGGCGCCCTGGATGATCGTGTTCCCCGGCCTGGCGATCAGCCTGGCGGTGTTCGCCTTCAACCTGTTCGGCGACAGCCTGCGCGACTGGCTCGACCCGAAGCTGAAGCTTTGAGCAGCGGCGCCTTGCGCCAGGGTGCGCTCGAGGCCGCGGGTGTGCCGGCGGCGGTGCTCGCGGCGGGCTATCTCGGGTTCGGCGCCCTGGCGGCCGGCCACGGGCTGTCGGTGCCGCTCGCCGTGGCCTCGACGCTGTCGATCTGGGCGCTGCCGGCGCAGCTCATCCTGGTCGAGATGTACGTGCTCGGCGCGCCGCTGGTCGCCACCGTTCTCACGGTGGCGCTGTCCTCCGCCCGCTTCCTGCCCATGACCATGATGCTAATGCCGATGATGCGCGATGCGCGCCACCGCGGCTGGCATTACTACCTCGCAGCCCAGCTCCTTGCGCTCACCGGCTGGACCATGGCGGTGGCGCGCTTCCCGCGCATTGCGCAGGAACAGCGCCTGGCATGGTTCTGCGGTTTCGCGCTGGTGTGCATCACGGCGAGCGCCGCAGCCACCGCGGCCGGGTACGTCATCGCCGATCGCCTCACGCCGCTTGCGCGCACCGGCCTCGTTTTCATGGCGCCGATGTACTACCTGCTCATCCTGCTGGGCGGCGTGCGCGACCGGGCCGCCGC
>DATLGR010000114.1:0-1890 GCA_035540415.1 Burkholderiales bacterium
CGATGCCCATGATGAGGCCCAGCACCACCATGGCAATGCCCTTCGCCGGCGAGCCGGAGGACAGGGTCGAGGCCGCCACCAGGCCGAGCAGCATCATGGCGAAGTACTCGGCCGGGCCGAATCGCAGGGCGAACTCGGCGATCGCCGGGGCGAACAGCGTGAGGATGATGATGCCGAGCGACGCGCCGACGAACGACGCCACGGTGGTGCCGAACAGCGCCACGCCGGCGCGGCCTTTCTGGGCCATCGGGTAGCCGTCGAGGCACGTCACCGCGGTCGAGGGCGTGCCCGGAAGGTTGAGCAGGATCGAGGCGGTGGAGCCGCCGTACACCGAGCCGTAGTAGATCCCGGCGAGCATGATGAGCGCCGAGGTGGAGGGCAGGTGGAAGGTGATGGGCAGCAGCAGCGCGATGGTCGCGAGCGAGCCGATGCCCGGCAGCACGCCGATGAAGGTGCCGAGGAAGACGCCGAGGAAGCAGTAGAAGAGATTCTGCGCGGAGAATGCGGTGTCGAATCCCAGCGCGAGGTTGGAGAGCAGCTCGACCATCTAGAACGGCCAGTTGAACATCGGCAGCAGCACGCCCAGCGCGCGCAGGAAAATGATCACCGCGAGCGCCGCGAGGCCGGCGGCGAGCAGCAGGGTGCGGATCACGGGCACGCCGGGCTGCGCCACCGCGGCGATGCCCGTCATGAGGAACGTCGCGGGCACCACGCCGATCTCGCGCACCGTCAGGCCGAAGGCCGCGATGGCGAGCAGGATGGCGACCAGCGGCCGCCAGTGCACCACCGGGAAATCGCCCCGGCGTCGAAGCGCGGGCAGCAGGATGAGCAGGCCGAGGAAAGCGAGCAGGAAGCCGAGGGCCGTCGGGAAGTATCCCGGCCCCATGCGGGTGAGCGTGCCGATGTTATAGCGGGTCGCATACCAGCCGCAGGCCACGCCAAGCACCACCAGCAAGCCGCCGCCGATCAGATCGGTGTAGTCGCGGTTGCGCATTTCGGGCCCGCAGGCAGGGCCGATCGATATGATCGCAACCGAACCTTACGGTTCCCTTAAGGCGAAGCGTTAAGCGCGCTTTAAGCCTTGCGGGGCGACCATGAGCGCACCATGCGCCGCACCGCCCGCAGCCTTCCGTTCGGCGCCGACGAGATCGCGGCGGCGCCCTCGCAAGCAGGCGTCTATTTCCTGTTCCGCGACCACCGGCTGATCTACATCGGTCTCGCCGCGGGCCGCGCCACGCTGCGCGGCGAGCTGCAGCGCCACTGGGGCGGCGAGGCGGGTGAAGCGACCCGCGCAGCCACGCAATTCGAATACGACTGCACGCCGGATCCGGAGGCTTCGTATCGCTACTACCTGGAAACGTACCGGCTGCGCTCGGGGGGGCTGCTGCCGCCGTGCAACGAGAAAGGTGGCGATCAGGATCGGCGCCTCGCCAGGGGAGGCTCGCGAAGCGCCGATCCTGCGCGCCAGGTGGGGAGCCCTTGCGCGTCGCCGTCGATAGAATGGCGGCGCGAAGATTAAGGTTTCCTTAAGACCCGGCCCGCGCCTGCATTTCTACGGAACATAGACGTTCTCGAGCGCCGTCTTCCCCAGGCGCAGCGTGACCACAGCAGGCCTGCACGGCAGCCCATCAAGCCGGAGGTGGCGGCGCACGCGGTAGTCGCGTTCGGCCCGGTCGCGCCACTGGTCCTGCACGAGCCGGCCGGTCACCCGCGCCGGACGCTCGCCGTGGCAGGCGTTCCAGATCACGTCGAACCGGTGATGCGGGTTGGTGCCGCGGTAGGCGATCTCGGCCACGATGACATCGGCGGCCGGGTCGTAGGCGGCGCCCAGGATGTTCTGCGCCACCGCCGGCGCTGCCGCCACCAAGGCCGCCGCCGCCACCAGCGCCG
>DATLGR010000115.1:0-3787 GCA_035540415.1 Burkholderiales bacterium
TTCCTCGGGTTCGACGATAGGCTGTCCGTAGCGTTGTCGACGAGAACCAGCACCTCGAGGCGATCAACGGTCAGTACGTCAGGCATGGGGCCTCCCGTTTGACGGCTAACGTTCGCGCTCACCGGCGCGCGCGACACGGCCGATCAGCCGTACCAACGCTCGCGCGCGCGTCCGGTGCTGCGCGCTGTTAGGCCGAGCTTGCGTTAAGTAGAAGAACTTCACATTGGGCTCTGCATGCGGTATCGACCGCAGTCGCCAACTGCTCTACGAACGGCTACAGCCCTTGCGTGACGAATGCGTTCGTTGTCGCGGAAGCCTGTCTCAGTGCGCGAGCCTCCCTGTATTCCGGCGACTCGAGCCACGCTTTGGCTGTGTCCACGGTGGGGAACTCCAGAATAACGACTCGATTCGGCCTCCGGGAACCTTCCATGAGCTCAGTGGTGCCGCCGCGAGCGATGTAGCGCCCGCCGTGTGCGGCGATAGCTGGCGGCGCCAGTTCTCTGTACCGAGCAAACTTGTCGGCGTCCGTCACTTCTATATCGAGAACAACGTAGGCGGTCATGTGTCCCTCGTGTGTTGATGCTAGCAAAGGCCCTTGTCCTATGCAGGTGGCTCATCACAGTGACAAGATCAATACCGCAGGACCTTCCCACGGTCCGACCCTAGTCCGCGGCCTAACGTCCACAGTGAGCGGCGCGCGCCGCTCTTGCGCGCGCCCGACTCAACTGTGCTGTTAGGTGGCGCCTCACGTTACACGCAAATGCTTGAAATCGTTTGCGGTTAGTTGAGTGGAGCGCACGCGCTTCCGACCTAGCAGATCCTTTCGAACGGCCACCATGAGTTCTCCCGCGGCATTCTCTTTCACTTCGTCGGAGTGGCGGGCGTCGGTGTGCACTTTCTCGAGAAAGGCGTAGGCCTTCCTTATTACCTCATCTGGGCAGTAAAGCCAGGACTTGTTTAGCTCGGACAGGAACTTGGCTTTCAGCTCTCGACTCCGATCCGCGTCTGTCGCTACGTAGAACCCCTGAAGGCTCTCGATCAGAGCGGCGTACTTTTCAGCTTTACGTTCGAATTCTGCGGCAATTATCTTGCGTCGTTCGTTCCAATACCAGGCGAACGCGGCGCCGGCAAGCGGAAGGAAGAGTTTTAGAAAGTCCAGCATCGCACTCCGTCCAGATGCGCTACCTAACGTTCGCGATTACGCCGAGCGGGTCGCGGGTGAGGTCGGGGATGTGGAAGAAAAGCGGGTGCGCGGTGTCGAACTTGTCGCGCTCGAAGAGGAAGTAGCTCGCCCACGACGGCACGAGCAGCAGCGCCATGCCGGGCGGGAGGCGGCGGAGCGCCGCTAGCGGGCCGGAGGCGGGACGAGCGGGCTGAGCGGCGGGAAGGGGGCGGCGCCGGCGCTGTAGCTTGGCACCGGCCCGAACGGGCCGGTGAGGACGAACTCCAGGTTGGTGCGCAGCTGCTGGTGGGTGGGCTGCGGGATGCCGAGCGCGCGCAGGTTCTCCTGGCTGTGCCGGATGGTCTGCAGGGCCTGCGGCGCCGTCATGTGGCCGAGCATCCGCCGCAGGTCGGCCGGCAGGCGCGAGAAGGCGACCTCTTCGGGCGTCGGCGTGCGCGCGGCGGGCGCGACCGCCGGCGGCTGCTGCGCCAGCACGGGCGCGGCGACGAGGCAGAGGAGGAAGAGCGTCTTCGCCTTCATGCGGCGGCCCTCATGCAATTTTCGAGCCTCGCGGCGAGGCGCCGTCCCCAGGCGCTTGCCGGCTTGTGCACGAGGCGCTCGGCGAGGTAGTGGCGCGCCGGCACGGGGCGGCGCGCGCGCAGCGCCGCCTCGACCAGGGTGAGGGTGATGAGGTCGCGCTGCGCGTGGCTGCCGCCGAAGCGGTGCGCGATGTCGCGCACGGGCTCTAGGTGCTCGAGCGCCTCGGCGTAGCGGCCGCGGGCGAAGGCGGCGATGCCGCGCGCGAGCGGCAAGCCCACGTCGCGCGACATGGCGCCGTTGCTGCCGGGCTGCGCCGCTGCTGCCTCGAACCGCTGGAGCTGCTGGCGCATCGCCGCCTCGCGCCCGGTGGCGGCGAAGGCGAGCATGGCGTGCAGGTCGTTGAAGGCGTAGAAGCCGTGGTCGGCCTCCTGGCGCGCCTGCCACTCGTCGGCGAGCGTGTCGAAGCGCGCGCCGACGTCGACGCCTTCCAGGTGCAGGCGCCACAGGAGCGCGGTGGCGTCGACCATGGTGAGCACGTATTGCGCCGGGCCGGGATGGATGGCGCGGTCGTAGAGCTCGAGCGCGCCGCGGTAATCGGCGCCGTCCATGCGGAAGAGCGCCAGGTGCCACCAGTTGTGGAAGGCGAAGCCGTTGTCGGGCGCCCAGTCCTGCTCGCGGGAGCTGAGCCAGGCGACGCCTTCGCCGATGCGGCCCTGCATCTCCATCATGTGGGTCACCGCGTGTACCGCCCAGCCGTCGCGGGGCTGGAGGTCGAGCGCGCGCCGCCCGGCTTCCTCGGCTTCGGGATACTGGTTCATCTCCTCGAGGCCGAAGGCGTGCATGCCGAGGACGTAGGAGTAGCCGGGCACCGCCGCGTCCCAGTGCGGCAGCACGCGCGAGACGCGGTTGCGCAGGTTGAGGGCGTCGCCGCGGTAGAAGTCCACGACGTGCCCGACCTGCAGCGCGAGCGCGTCGCGCGGCTGCTCCATCAGCACCCGGTCGAGCGCGCGCGAGCCGGCCTCCCAGTCGCCATCGACGAAGCGCCGCGCGGCCGCGGCGAGGCCGCGCTCGCGCTCTGTTGCGCCGCCGAGCCGCCGCTCGGCCTCGCCGAGCGCCTCGGCGGCGGCGGGCATGAGCTGGCGTTCGCTCAGCGTGAAGAGGAACAGCGACTTGAAGAGGTGGCCCGCGACGAAGTCGGGCGCCTTGGCGAGCGTCTCGTCCAGGGTTGCCACCGGGTCGCCCACGTAGCTCTGGAACTGCGTGAGGGCGGTCTCGTAGCCGGCGAGCGCCTCGGCGTTCGCGGCCGAGACCGGGACGTCGCGGGCATCGCGGGTCATGGTCGGCTCCGATCGAAAGCCACCCATGCTACCGCGCGCCGGTAACCCGGCTGTGAAGCGAATGTAACCGGCGTGTACGGCGCTCGGTACGCCGCTTACGGCGCCGGCTGGCGCACCGTCGAGGGCCTGAAGTCGTGCGTGAGGTGGTGCACCAGCGCCGGCAGCATGTCCTCGCGCGCGTCGCCGCCCCGCACGCCGCCGCTCACCCCGCGATCGGCGGAGAACTCGACGCCTCCCACCGGGCGGCGCGCCCAGGACGAGCTCGACCAGACGCTCGCGCCGCTCGCGGTCTCGAGCAGGCGGCTCGAGAGGTCGCCGCGGATCTCGGTGCGCACGCCGCCGTCGAGCTTGGCGAGGTCGCGCACCTGCACGCCGGTGCGCGGGTCGGAGTAGGCGAGCTCGCCCGTGAAGAGGGCGGCGACGCCGTGGCGCTGGCCGATGCGCCGCACCGCTTCGGCATCGAGGCTGCGGGCGCCGAGCTGCGCGAGCAGCGCCTCGCGCGTGCCCAGATCGATGAAGCGCGTGCCGGGCTGCGCCGCCTGCACCTGCTCCTGGAAGCGGCGCGTCGCCTGCGCGCCGAAGGGGCCTATGGCGTTCGAAGTGAACTCCACGATGCCGATCGTGCCGTAGGGCTGGAGCTCGACGCGCGGCGGCACCGGCACGAGCACCGTGCGCGCGCAGCCGAGGAGCAGGGCCGCGAGGAGGCCCGCGGCGAGAAGTGTTCTTGTCATGGCCCCCTAAACTACAC
>DATLGR010000116.1:0-3513 GCA_035540415.1 Burkholderiales bacterium
CCGCCGCGGCGCCCCTCGCCGCGGTGCCGCTCGCCGCGGCCACGCTGTTCGTGCTCGGCTATGCCTTCCAGCGCACCATCGGCAACCGCTTCCTCGATGCGCCGGCGCACTTCCAGTTCATCCTGTACATCGCGCTCGCGCTCGTGATCACCGGCATCCACGCCATGCTCTTCGGCCCGGATCCGCGCGGCATCCATACGCCCGCGCTGTTCGAGGTCTACCGCGTCGCCGGCCTGCGGCTCGATGCGATGCGCACGCAGGCGGCGGCTGCCTCGCTCGTGCTCATCGCCGCGCTGTGGGCCTGGCTGCGCTTCACCCTGACCGGCAAGGCGATCCAGGCCGCCGCCGAGAACCAGGTGGGCGGCCGCGCGATCGGCATCCGGATTCCGCAGCTCTTCGCGCTCACCGTGGGCATCGGCTGCGCCTGCGCCGGCGCCGCCGGGGCGCTGGTCGCCCCGATGTTCGACACCCATCCCTACCTCGCTCCCGAATTCACCCTCATCGCGTTCATCATCGTGATCGTGGGGGGGCTTGCGAGCCTGCCCGGCGCGCTGCTCGGCGGGTTGCTGATCGGGCTGGCCGAGGCGCTCGCCGCCACCGTGGTGGCGCCGTCCATGAAATCGCTGTTCAGCTATGCGCTGCTCGCCGCGGTAATCCTGCTGCGGCCGCAGGGCCTGCTCGGCAGCGCCGCCGCCCGATGAGCCCCTCGAGCGCATTCGTGAGCCGCTCGAGCGCCCTCGCCGGCCTGTTCGTCGCGCTGCTCGCCGCGGTGCCGCTGGTCGCCGACGACTTCCAGCTCTCGATCCTCGCGCTCATCTTCCTCTTCGCGTACGTGGGCCAGGCCTGGAACCTCATGATGGGCCTGGCGGGCCAGCTCTCCCTGGGCCACGCCCTGTATTTCGGCGTCGGCGGCTACACGGTGGCGGTGCTCGCCGGCCGCTACGAGGTGACGCCGTGGCTCGGCATGCCCGTCGCCTTCGTGCTGTGCGCCGCGCTCGGCACGGTGGTCGGGGCGCTCGGGTTCCGCTTCGCCGTGCGCGGCGTGTATTTCGCGCTGCTCACCATCGCCTTCGCCGAGCTCGGGCGCGTGCTCTTCGAGCACTGGGACTTCGTCGGCAAGACGGCCGGGTTTTTCCTGCCCGCCCTCGGCCCCGACAACGTCCCCCTCGTGTCCCTGCGCGGCGGCGCCACGTTCTTCTACTATGCGCTGCTCGTGTCGCTCGCCGCCTGCTGGATCCTCGCCGCCCTGCTCGCGCGCAGCCGCGTCGGCTACTACTGGCGCGCCATCCGCGAAGACGAGGACGCGGCACGGGCGATCGGCGTCCCGGCGTTCCGCATGAAGTGCCTGGCGGTGGCGATCAGCGCGGGCCTCACCGGAATCGGGGGCGCCTGGTTCGGGCTCATGGGCGGCAGTCTCTTTCCGGAGACCATGCTCGGCATGCGCATGAGCATCGAGATCATCATCGCCCCGATCGTCGGCGGCCTGGGCACGATGTTCGGGCCGGTTCTCGGGGCGTTCGTGGTCGTGCCGCTGAACGAGCTGTCGAAGGACCTCGCGCAGCACTTCAACGTGAGCGGGCTCAATTTCCTCATCTACGGGCTGCTGCTCGGGGCCGTGGTGCTGTTCGCGCCGCACGGCCTGTGGCCGCGCCTGTCAGCATGGCTGCGCCTGAAATGAAGCTGCTCACGCTGGAAGGCGTCAGCAAGCGCTTCGCCGGGCTGAAGGCGGTGAGCGAGGTGAGCTTCACCGTCGAGGACGGCTCGATCAGCGCGCTGATCGGCCCGAACGGGGCCGGCAAGACCACCTGCTTCAACCTGATCGCCGGCGTGCTCGCCCCCAGCGCGGGCCGCATCGCCTTCGCCGGCCGGGACCTCGCCGGGCTCGAGCCCGAGCAGATCTGCACGCTCGGCGTCGCACGCACCTTCCAGGTGGTGCGCCCCCTCGCCGGGATGTCGGTGCTGGAGAACGTGACGGTCGGCGCCCTGCTGCGCAATCCCTCGATCGCCGGCGCGACCGGCGAGGCCATGCGGGTGCTCGAGAAGCTGGGCCTCGCCGCGAAGGCGGCGTTCCCGGCCTCCGACCTCACGCTCCCCGACCGCAAGCTGCTGGAAGTCGGCAAGGCGCTCGCCACGCGCCCGAAGCTGCTGCTCCTCGACGAGGTGATGGCGGGACTGCGCCCGACGGAAGCCGACCGCATGGCGGAGGTGCTGCGCGGGCTCAACCGCGACGGGCTCACCATCCTGCTCATCGAGCATGTCATGCGGGTGGTGATGGCGCTGGCGCAGAAGGTCGTCGTCCTGCACCACGGCGAGAAGATCGCCGAAGGCACCCCGCGCGAGATCACCGCCGATCCGCGCGTGATCGAGTCCTACCTCGGGCGCAGGAAGGCGGCATGACGGCGCTCCTGCAGGTCGAGGGTCTGGTGTCCGGCTACGGCGTCGTGTCGGTGCTGGCCGGCGTGAGCCTCGAGGTCGAGTCCGGCGCCACCATCGCGGTCGTCGGTGGTAATGGCGCCGGCAAGACGACCCTCATCCGCACCATCAGCGGCATGGTCCCGGCGCGCGCGGGAATGGTGCGCTTCGCCGGCCACGACATCACCGGCTGGGCCCCCGACGCGGTGTGCGAGCTGGGCCTCGCCCAGGTTCCCGAGGGGCGGCAGCTCTTCGCCTCCCTCAGCGTCGAGGACAACCTGCGCCTGGGGGCGATCCTGCGCCGCGCGCGCGCCGACGCTTCGCAGAGCCTCGCGCAGGTCTACGATCTCTTTCCGAAGCTCGCCGAGCGGCGCCGCCAGCTCGCCGGCACGCTTTCGGGCGGCGAGCAGCAGATGCTGGCGATCGGGCGCGCCCTGATGGCACGTCCGGTGCTCATCATGCTGGACGAGCCCTCGCTCGGTCTCGCGCCGCTCATGGTGGAGCTCATGTTTCAGACCATCAGCCGCCTCGCCCGCGAGGGCATGAGCATCGTGCTGGTGGAGCAGAACGTGGCCGAGTCGCTGGAGATCTGCGAGCGCGGCTACGTGCTGGAGAACGGCGAAGTGGTGACGAGCGGTCCTTCGGCCGCGCTGCTCGCCGACGACAGGGTCCGACAGGCTTATCTGGGCATATGAAGACGACCTCCATTCTGGTCGGGGGCGAATGGCGCGAGGGCGGCGGCGCCGCGTACGCGACGCGCTACCCCGCCGACGACAGCGTCAACGCGGAGCTGCGCGCGGCGAGCGTGCAGGACGTGGAGCAGGCGGTGCAGGCGGCGGAGGCGGCCTGGCGCCACCCGAGCTGGCGCGGCCTCAAGCCGCATGAGCGCGCTTCCATCCTCTTTCGAATCAGCGGCTTGATCCGAAGCCAGGCCGAGGAGCTGGCTCAGCTCCAGCGGCGCGACAACGGGAAACCGATCTCCGAGACGCGCGCGCTGGTGGCGAGCGCGGCCGGGACCTTCCAGTTCTACGCCGCCGCCTGCGAGACGCTGGAGGAAACGCTCACGCCGCCGCGCGGCGACTACCTCACCATGAGCGTGCA
>DATLGR010000117.1:0-9837 GCA_035540415.1 Burkholderiales bacterium
CAAGGGCCAGCGCGTCGACGTGCCCATGTTCGAGCACCTGCTGCAGATCGTCCTGGGCGAGCACCTGGGCGGCCATACCTTCGAGCCGCAAAACGGCGAAGCCGGCTACGCGCGCATGCTCGCCCCCGACCGCCGGCCCTACCCCACGGCCGACGGCTACGTGTGCGCCCTGATCTACAACGACAAGCAGTGGAAGGCGTTCTTCGAGGTGATCGGCCAGCCCGAGAAATTCTTCACCAAGGAGTACGCCTCGCAGGAAGCGAGAAGCCGCAACTACGGCGAGGCCTACGCCTTCGTCGCCGCCCAGATGAAGACCCGCACCACCGCGGAATGGCTCACGGCGCTGGAGCGCGCCGACATCCCGGTGCAGCGCATGAACAGCCTCGACGACATCGTCGCCGATCCGCACCTTGCCGCGACCGGCTACTTCCGCAGCGTGGAGCATCCCACGGAGGGACGCCTGCGCTCGATGGCCGTGCCCTCGGAGTGGTCCGAGTCGGCGCCCGACTACCGCCGCCATGCGCCGCGCCTGGGCGAGCATACGCGCGAGGCGCTGCGAGAGGCCGGGCTGTCCGACGAGGAGGTTTCGGCGCTGATCCGGAGCGGAGCCGCCAAGGAACCTCCGCTATAATCCGCTGCGCGCCGATTTGACCGATCAGCTTGCGGGCGCCTAACAAATTCCGCTAAAGAGAGATGAACGCTCCGCAGGACCCCACCTCCGTCGGCACCGTCGTCGCGCACAAGGCGCACTTCGACGCGCCGCTCAAGCTGCGCAGCGGCGCCGAGCTCCCCGCCTACGACATCGCCTACGAGACCTACGGGGAGCTGAACGCCGCGCGCTCCAACGCGGTCCTGGTGTGCCACGCGTTGAACGCCTCGCACCATGTGGCCGGGGTCTACGCCGACGATCCGAACAACGTCGGCTGGTGGGACAACCTGGTCGGGCCGGGCAAGCCCCTCGACACGCGGCGCTTTTTCGTCGTGGGCTCGAACTACCTCGGCAGCTGCTTCGGCTCCACCGGGCCGGCAAGCGTCAACCCGGCCACCGGCAGGCCCTGGGGCGCGGACTTCCCGGTGGTCACGGTGGAGGACTGGGTCGAGGCGCAGGCGCGCCTGGCGGACCGCCTCGGCATCGAGCGCTTCGCCGCGGTGATGGGCGGATCGCTCGGCGCCATGCAGGCGCTGCAGTGGACGCTCTCCTACCCGGAGCGCGTGCGCCACGCCTTGGTGATCGCGGCGGCCGCCAAGCTCTCGCCGCAGAACATCGCGTTCAACGAGGTGGCGCGCCAGGCGATCATGACCGACCCGGACTTCCACGGCGGCCATTACTACGACAAAGGCGCGGTGCCCACGCGAGGCCTGCGCATCGCGCGCATGATCGGCCACATCACCTACCTCTCGGGCGAGGCGATGGCCGAGAAATTCGGCCGGCTGCTGCGCCGCCAGGCGCTCGGCTTCGACTTCGGCGTCGACTTCGAGGTCGAATCCTACCTGCGCTACCAGGGCGACAAGTTCTCCTCGTACTTCGACGCCAACACCTACCTGCGCATCACCAAGGCGCTCGACTACTTCGATCCGGCGGGCGACTACGGCGGCGACCTCTCCGCGGCGCTGGCGCGTGCCCGGGCGGCCTTTCTGGTCGTGTCGTTCAAGTCCGACTGGCGCTTCCCGCCCTCGCGCTCGCGCGAGATCGTGCGCGCGCTGCTCGACAGCCGGCGCATCGTGTCCTACCTCGAGATCGACGCCCCGGGCGGCCACGACGCCTTCCTCCTCGAGGATGCGCGCTACCACAACGCGCTGCGCGCCTACTTCGCCAACATCGAGCTATGACCGCCGGCCAGCAGGCGCTGCTTTCCGCCCGTCCCGACTATGCGGCCATCGGCCAGTGGGTCGAGCGCGGCGCGCGCGTGCTCGACCTCGGCTGCGGCGACGGCAAGCTGCTGCGCTACCTGTGGCAGGCGCGCGAGGCGCCCGGCTACGGCGTCGAGATCGACGACGAGAGCGTGCTCGCCTGCGTCGAGAACGACGTCAACGTGCTGCAGGTGGACCTCGAAAGCGGCCTTTCGCTCTTCGCCGATGCGTCCTTCGACTGCGTCATCCTGTCGCAGACCCTGCAGGCGGTGCACCGCACCCAGGAGATCCTGCGCGAGATGCTGCGCGTGGGCCGCGAAGCGATCGTCAGCTTCCCCAACTTCGGCCACTGGTACGCCCGCCTGCAGGTGGCCGCCGGCCGCATGCCGGTCTCGAAGGCGATTCCCTACCAGTGGTACGAAACCCCCAACGTGCACCACTGCACCATCACCGACTTCGAGTTCCTCTGCCGCCGCATGGGCATCCGCATCCGCGAGCGCCTCGTCCTGCACGATGGCAAGCCCGTCACCGTGATGCACAACCTGCTGGGATCGCTCGCGGTCTACCGCTGCACCGCCGCCTGAGCGCGCGCCGCGGCTGCTCAATGCGGCGGGACGGTCACGGCGTTGACGGTGACCACCGGCCGGTCGACGACGAGCGGCTGAGGTTTGTCGCCGTCAAGCAGGATCAGCGTGACCTTCGGGTCCAGGAGATCGGTCAGGACATGGGCGATGCGCGCGCGCGTGCCCTTGCCGATAACCCTGCCGTCGACGTGCACCGGACGGTAGAACTGCACGACTTGACCGATTTTCAGATCCATACCGCACCTCGCTCTGTCTATTTAAGAGCCGCGGCGGGCGCGAACGTTCTCGTGCTGCGCCGCAAAGCGGCGCGCTTCAGAGCGCGATGCGACGCGCGAGCGCCTGCAGCTCCTCGAGCGGCGGATTCTTGCGCGGCCACGTGAGGCCGACGCCGTCGTCGGCGTGGCGGGGCAGCACGTGCAGGTGAAGGTGCGGCACGGTCTGCCAGCCCGCGGGGCGGTTCGCCTGGAGGATGGTGATGCCGGCGGGGCGGAACGCCGCGTCGACCGCGCGAGCGATGCGCCGTGCCGCGACGAAGAGCGCGGCGGCGGTGGCCTCGTCGGCCTCGAGCAGCGTCTCGTACGGCGCGCGGCTTGCGACGAGCACGTGCCCGGGGTTAACTTGGCCCGCATCCATGAAGGCGAAGACGAGGGGATCCTCATACACCCTGGCGCACGGCAGCTCCCCGGCGATGAGCCGCTGGAAGACGGTCTGGGTCACGGCGCTTCCTCCTTTGGCCACCGAGGGTACATGAGCCGCGTCGAGTCGTGCCAGTCGGTGGAGCAGCCGGGCTGGCTCGAGCTGCGCGCGGCGCTTTGGCCGCAGGACTCCGTCGCGCAGCACCGCGCCGAGATGGCGGCCTTCCTCGCCGAACCTCGACGCCATGGCCAATTCGTGGCGTACGCCGACGACGGCTCGCCGGCCGGCTTCGCCGAAGCCTCCGTGCGAAGCGACTATGTGAACGGCACGCAGTCTTCGCCGGTCGCGTTCCTGGAAGGCATCTATGTCGCCCCGGCGGCGCGCCGGCAGGGCGTGGCGCGCGCGCTGGTGCGCGCCGTTGAAGCCTGGGCGCGGCAGCGCGGCTGCCGCGAGCTCGCGTCCGACGCGTGGCTTGAGAACACCGCGAGCCACGCGATGCACCGCGCGCTCGGCTTCGTGGAGACGGAGCGCGTGGTGTACTTCCGCCGCCCGCTCTAGAGGCGCAGCGGCTTGTACACGGCGCCGCCCGCCACCGTGCGCAGCGCGGCGAACATGGCGGGTGTCTTCAGGCTCTTGGACATGAAGCCCTGTGCGCCCGCGCCGAGGGCGTTCTCGACGATCGCGTCATCGTCGTTGGAAGAGACGACGACGACCTTGGCACGCGGAAAGGCGCCGCGGAACGCGCGCAGGGTCTCGAGGCCGTCGCTGTCAGGCAGGCCGAGATCGAGCAGTACGAGGTCGAGGGACGGCATGGTGTGCGCCATGGCGAGCGCACCGGCCAGGTTTTCCGCGGTGTGGACGGTCGCGCCTTCGAAGGCCGACCCCGCCACCATGCTCATCAGCTCCCGCACCACCGCCACGTCGTCCACCACGAGAATATGCATGGGGTCTCCTCCCGCACGCATTTTCGCCGATTCGGCCTGACAGGCGCCTGTCGGGGGCGGTTGGCTAGTCCGGCCAGGCCTCCGGCCGCACGAACTGCTTCCAGCGCCCCGGCCGCGCCGGCTGATCGGTGTAGGCGGTGAGCTTGTCCGCCGCCTCGCCGATGATCTGCGCGGCGGTCACGCCTTGATCCCGGAGGTAATCGTCGAGCTCCTCGATGCTCTGCCGCAGCACGCGCGCCCCCCGCATCATCACGGCGGAGGTCATCTGCACCGCCGAGGCGCCCGCGAGCAGCATGCGCGCCACATCGTACCCGTCGCGCGCGCCGTTGGTGCCGATCATCGGCGCGCGCGCGCCCAGGCGCTGACGCGTGCGCGCCAGCCAGCGGCAAGTAAGCGGCAGCGCCCAGGGGCCGCCGATCGCCCCGAAGGTGCCGAGAAACGGCGCGCGGCGGCTGAGGTCGGGAACCATGGCGAGCGTGCGGTCGGTGAAGGCCACCGCGTCGGCACCCGCATCAAGAGCGGCCTTGGCGAGCAGCGTCATGTCCTCGCCATGCGGCAGCTTCATCCAGAGCGGCACCTTGAGGCGCCGGCGCAGCGCCTCGACGATGGCCTGGACGCCGGCCGCGTCGCGCACCACGGCGATCGCGCCCTTGACGGCCTGCTCGCCGTGCACCGCGCCGGCCATCACCTCGATCACGCGCAGGCCCGCCTCCTGCATGCGCTCCCCCATGCGGACGCATTCGTCGAGGCTTGCCACGCTCAGCTTGCCGACGACATAGCTGTGCTGCGCCTTCGCCTCCGCGTCCAGGCGCACCAGCTTCTCCAGCCAGGTGTCGAACTTCTCCTGCAGCAGCCCGGAGCGCGAGAAGAGCTGCGCATCCTCGGGCGGATTCGCGGTCCACTCGAGCGGCCGCCAGCGGCTGTCGAGCAGCAGGTAGTCGGTATGGTCGAGCTGACGCTTGGCGGCGTCGGTCTCGTTGGTGGACTTGGCCACCACCGCGCCCGCGCCCGCCTGGAGCGCGGCCCGAATTCCGTTTTCGGTCATGGTGGCTTCGCCCGAGCCGGCGATCACCGGGTTCTTGAGCCGGAGGCTCCCGAGCGTGACTTCCAGCCGCGTCATGTCAGTTCGCCTTGATGCCGGTGCGCTCGATCACTTCGGTCCAGCGCGCGAGCTCCACCTTGATCTTCTCCGCAAACTGCTCCGGCGTGCCGCCGTCGGGCTCGGCGCCGAGCGACGCCAGGCGCTGCTGAACCTCGGGGTTCTTGAGCGCCTTGACGAGGGCCGCGTTGAGCTGCGTGATCACCGCGCGCGGCGTGCCCTTCGGCGCGACGAGCCCCATCCACGAGCCCATGTCGTAGCCGGGGAAGCCCTGCTCGGCGAGCGTGGACACCTCGGGCAGGAGCGAGGACCGCGCGCGCGAGGTGAGCGCGATGACCTTGATGCGCC
This sequence comes from Burkholderiales bacterium, assembly GCA_035540415.1. Taxonomy (GTDB): domain Bacteria; phylum Pseudomonadota; class Gammaproteobacteria; order Burkholderiales; family SG8-39; genus SCGC-AG-212-J23. The sequence goes on from DATLGR010000117.1 coordinate 5,463, forward strand.
CGCTCTTCACGTGGGGCGCGGCGCTCGGCGGCGTGTCGATCATCACGTCGACCCGTCCGGCGACGAGGTCCACGAGCGCGGGACCGCTGCCCTTGTACGGGATGTGCGTCCAGCGGATGTCGTTGCGCTCCTGGAAATACTCGCCGATCAGGTGGAGCACGCTGCCGCTGCCGGCCGAGGCCATGGTGAGCTTGCCCGGCGCCCCCTTGGACAAGGCAATGAGCTCGCGCGCATTGGCGGCCGGAAGGTCATGCCGGGCGAGGATGGCGCCGGGGGCGCTGGCGAACAGCACGATCGCCTCCAGCTGCGCGAGCGGCTGGAAGCCGCGGTCGCGGTGAATCGCCGGTGCCACGGTCAGCGGCCCGGCCGAGCCGACGCCGAGCGTGTAGCCGTCGGGGGCGGTGCTCGCCACCGCGTCCATCGCGAGCAGCCCGCCGACGCCGGGACGGTTCTCGACGAAGAACGACTGCCCGAGCGCCTCGGTGAGCGCCTGCGCCATGGTGCGCCCGACGATGTCGACCGAGCCGCCCGCGGCGAAGGGCACGATCATGCGCACCGGCTTCGCCGGATAGGCCTGGGCGAGCGCCGCGGCCGAACTGGCGAGCAGCAATACGGCGCTCAGAAGCAGCGCAACGGGTTTCATCCGTTCTCCTTCAGAAAGTGGAAACCGCCAATAAGTGGATACAAAGATATACGGATCACTCTACCGTCGGACCCCAGGGGACGCAACCCGCGCCTGCGCTAGAAGGGGCGCGAGGCGCCGAAGCGGTGCAAGTGGAAGGGCGTCTTGGCGAGCCCCGGGCAATAGCTGCCGACCACCGGCTCGAGCTGCTCGTACAGGCGTCGGTTGTCCCGGTTGAGCCGCTCCAGGCGCTCGCGCGCCGCCTCGGCGTCGCGCGAGAGCTTCGCCACATCCACCGTGAGCAGGCGCCGGTTCTCCACGACCAGCCGCCCGCCGATCATGACCGAGTGCACCGCGGTGCCGTCCTCCACGTGCACCAGCGCGTTCACCGGGTCGTTGAGCGGAATCCAGTTGATGTGCTCGAGATCGAGGAAAACGATGTCGGCCCTGCTCCCCGGCGCGAGGCGCCCGAACTCGTCGCCGAAGCCGAGCGCCCGGGCGCTGCCGCGCGTTGCGGCCGCGAGCACCTCGCCCGTGCCCACCCACCGGGGCCAGTCGGGCCCCTGGACCTTGGACGCGAGCGAGGCGATGCGCATCGCCTCGTACATGTTGAGGTTGTCGGAGCAGTTGGCGCCGTCGGTGCCGATGCCGACGTTGATGCCGTGCTCGAGCATGCGCCGCATGTCGGCCAGACCATTGCCCAGGCGCATGTTGCTGCCGGGGTTGTGGGCGACCGAGCCGCCGCGCGCGGCGAGGCGCGCCATGTCCTCGTCATCGAGCCACACGCCGTGCGCGGCGGTGAAGTCCGGGCCGAGCACGCCGAGCTCGTCGAGGTGCGCGGTAAGCGACTTGCCGTAGCGGCGAAGGCCGGACACCGCTTGGACCTTGGACTCGGCCACATGCGTGTGCAGCCCGACGCCGTATTCGCGCGCGAGGCGTGCGCAGCCGACCAGGAACTCGTCGCTGCAGTGCAGCGGAATCGTCGGCGCCACCGCAGGGCGGACCTCGTCGCGCGAAAAGCGCCAGCCGTGCAGCGCGCGGCGCATGTGCTCGAGGCTCACCTCGTGCGGCGCAAGGCGCAGGCGCTCGACCTCCTTTTGCAGCGCCGCGGGCAGCGCCTCCATCAGGCCCGGGATCGCCTCGAACAGCGTCCGGTCGGCCACCATGGGCGCGAGCACCGCGCGCATGCCGACCTCGCGGTAGGCGCTCGCCGCGGCCTGCAGGCCCTCGACGCTCGGCGCGGGGAACTCCACCGTGAGGTCGTAGCAGGCGGTGCAGCCCTTCAGCACCATCTCGGCCGCGCCGATCAGCGTGCCGAGGTACTTGTCCTCGACGCTGCGATGGCCGGTGATCCACGGCCCGGCGGTGAGGAGCAGCTCCAGCGTCCAGCGATCGCCCATGCCCTTGCCGAGGTTGCCGTGGCCATGCATGTGCGCGTTGACCAGGCCCGGGTGCAGCAGCTTGCCGCGCGCATCCATGACGCGCGCATCGGCCGGCGCCTGCGGGCTGCCGATCTCGGCGATGAGCCCGTCGCGCACGAGAAGGTCGGCGGGGCCGTCGATCAGCCGGCCGCCGCGGATGAGCAGGGGGCGGGGATCGTTCATGTGGCGAGGGCGTCCTTCTGAGTCTTGCGCACGTGCGCCTCCGGAAAGCGCCGCATTAGCACCAGGAGCAGCGGCAGCCCGAGCAGGGCGAGAAACGCGGTCAGGGCGAAGAATATCGCCCAGTTGCCGCCCAGGCTGTCCACCATCCAGCCGCTCGCCGCCGAAAGCCAGATGCGGCCCAGGTTGCCGAGCGATGAGAGCAGCGCGTACTGGGTCGCGGTGTAGGCGACGTTGCACAGGCTGGACAGGTAGGCGACGAAGGCGACGGTGGCCATGCCGGCGGTGAAGTTGTCCGCCATCACCACCACGCGGAACACCATGGGATCGTTGCCGGACAAGGCGAGCCACGAATACAGCAGGTTGGTCGCCGCGGCGAGCAGCCCGGCGGCGAACAAGGCGCGGAACAGCCCCAGGCGGGCGACGAGAAGGCCCCCGGCGAGCACGCCGACGCCGTTGGCGACGAAGCCGTAGACCTTCATCACCTCGGCGATCTGGGTGAGGCTGAACCCGAGCTCACGGTAGAACACCCCCGACATGCGCCCGAGGATCGCGTCGCCGAATTTGAAGATGACGACGAACGCGAGGATCAGCACCCAGCCGTCGCGCCGCATGAACTCGGCGAACGGCGCCACCGCGGCGCCATAGAACCAGGCGGCGGCCCCGCCGAGCCGCGCCGCCACGCGCGCCTCGCGCGCGACCGTGTCGGCGGGCGGACGGAACGCGGGCTCGGGCGCGAGCAGGATCGCCACGATGCCCACGCCGACCGCGGCGGCGAGCACGAGGTAGGCGGCGTTCCAGCCGAGCGCCTGCGCGAGGTACAGCCCGCCGGCGCCGCCCACCAGCGTGCCGCCCAGGTGCCAGCCCCAGATCGCGGCTGCGGAGCCCGCGCCGTAGCGCTCGGGCTCCAGCACGTCGATGCGGTAGGCGTCGATCACCACGTCCTGGGTGGCCGAGACGAAGGTCACGAACAGCACCGCCAGCGCGACGCCGAAGAGGTTCGCGGCGGGCTGCGCCTGCGCCAGCAGCGCAATGGCGAGCACCAGCAGCAGCTGCGTGGCGAGCGTCCAGCCGCGGCGCCGGCCGAAGCGGGCGGTGAAGAACGGCAACCGCAGCCGGTCGACGAGCGGCGCCCACAGGAAATTGATCGCGTAGGGCGTCGCCGCGAGCGCGAACAGGCCGATCTCGGTGCGCGAGACGCCCTCGTCGCGCAGCCAGATCGACAGGTTGGCGAACACCAGCGGCGCCGGCAGCCCGCTCGAGAAGCCCAGCGCCAGCAGCGTGGCCATTCGCCGGTCGCGGTACGGCGCCAGCAGGCGTGCCAGGCGCTCGATCACCCGGGCCAGGCGTAGTCGATGATGAGCGGCGCGTGGTCCGAGAAGCGCCGGGTCTTGTAGATCGACTCGCGCACCGCGGCGCCCGCGATGCCCGGGGTCGCGATCTGGTAGTCGATGCGCCAGCCGACGTTCTTTTTCCACGCCTGGCCGCGGTTGGACCACCAAGTGTACTGCTCGGGCCGGGGATTGAGGCGGCGGAAGACGTCGACGTAGCCCAGCTCCTCGAGCACCCGGGTCATCCAGGCGCGCTCCTCGGGCAGGAAGCCCGAGTTCTTCTGGTTCGACCGCCAGTTGCGAAGGTCGATCTCGCGGTGCGCGATGTTCCAGTCGCCGCACATGATTACCTCGTGCCCGCGCTCCTTGAGCTTCGCCAGGTGGCGCATGAAGGCTTTCAGGAAGCGGAACTTCGAAGCCTGCCGGTGCGGGCCGGCCGACCCCGAGGGAAGGTAGACCGAGATGACCCACAGATTGCCGAAACGCGCCTCGACGTAGCGGCCTTCGGCGTCGAACTCGCGGCTGGCGAAGCCGCGTTTCACCTCGTCGGGCGTGCGGCGCGAAAGCAGCGCCACGCCGCTATAGCCTTTCTTCTGCGCGAAGGCATAGCAGGCGCTGAAGGCCTTCAGTCCGTGCAGCTTCGCATCGAGATCGGCCTCGTGGCACTTGAGCTCCTGCAGGCAGACGACGTCGGCGCGCTGCGCCGCGAGCCATCGGAACAGGCCTTTTTTCGCCGCCGAGCGCACGCCGTTCACGTTGAGCGTGATGATGCGCAGGGTGCGAGCGGCCATGGGACGGCATTGTATAGACCAAGTATGCTT
>DATLGR010000118.1:0-17243 GCA_035540415.1 Burkholderiales bacterium
AAGCGCAGCATGTCGGCCACCACGCTCTGGGGCGAGGGCACGTAGGGACCGGCATCGCGGATCGGCTTGAGGTCGGTGGCGCTCGCCGCGGAGGTCATCAGGATAAGCAAGGCAAGTGCGCGCATCATTCGAAGTGCTCCACGTTGATCTGCACGGACTTCAATCCGTTGAATTCGTTCACCGCCAGCCGGTAGGCAGCGCGGATCGCGCCCGGCAGCGGCTCCAGCGCGCCGAAGCGCATGGCCTCGTAGCGCCGGCCGTCCTTCACGAGCCGCAACTTCAGGTGCCGCTCGCCGACGACACGCTGGCTTTCGACGATGAACTTATCGCAAAACACCGGCTGGGGAAACCCTTGTCCCCAGATCTGCGCTTCCAGCAGGCGCGCCACCTCGAGCGTGAAATGGGGCGCCTCGAGCGTGCCGTCGGTCTCGACGGTGCGCAGGCGCGCCTCCGGCGGCAGCAGCTCCTCCACCGCGGCCTCGAAAGCCGCGGCGAAGCGCTCGCAATCGGCCTCCGCGATGGTGAGCCCCGCCGCCATGGCGTGGCCGCCGAAGCGCGCGATCAGCCCGGGGGAGCGCTTCGCCACGAGGTCGAGGCAGTCGCGCAGGTGCAGCCCGGCGATGGAGCGGCCGGAGCCGCGCAGCACCGCCCGGCCGGCTTCGCCGGCGCGCGCGAAGCAGATCACCGGGCGATGCAGCCGGTCCTTCAGGCGCGCGGCGAGGATCCCGACCACGCCCTGGTGCCAGCCCGGATCGAAGAACACCGCGCCGGAGGCGTGCAGCCCGCCGAGGATCTGCTCGGCCTCGCCGAGCATGCGCGTCTCGATTTGCCGCCGCTCCGTGTTCAGCCGGTCGAGCTCGCGGGCGAGGTTGGCGGCTCGCGCCTCGTCGTCGGTGATCAGGCACTCGATGCCGAGGCTCATGTCGGCAAGCCGCCCGGCGGCGTTGAGCCGCGGCCCGGCGAGGAAGGCGAGGTCGAAGCTCGACGCTTCCTCGGCGGCGCGACCCGCCACGCGCAGCAGCGCCGCGAGCCCGGGCTGGCCGCGCCCGGCGCGCAGGCGCTTCAGACCCTGCGCCACCAGGTTGCGGTTGTTCGCGTCCAGCGGCACCACGTCGGCGATGGTGCCGAGCGCGACGAGGTCGGTGAGGGCGCCGAGGTTGGGCTCCTGGGCGAGATGCCCCCGTGCGCGCAGCTCGGCGCGCAGCGCGAGCATCACGTAGAACATCACCCCGACGCCGGCGAGCGCCTTGGAGGGAAACTCGCAGCCGGGCTGGTTCGGGTTCACGATGCAGTCGGCTTCGGGCAGCGCCGGACCGGGGAGGTGGTGGTCCGTAATCAGCGTGGCGATGCCGCGGCTGCGCGCTCGCGCCACGCCCTCCACGCTCGCGATGCCGTTGTCCACCGTGATCAGCAGGTCGGGCGAGCGCTCGGCGGCGAGGTCGACGAGCTCGGGCGAGAGGCCATAGCCGAGCTTGAAGCGGTCGGGGACCAGGTAATCGACCCGGGCGCCGAGCTGGCGCAGCGCGCGGATGCCGACGGCGCAGGCCGTGGCGCCGTCGGCGTCGTAATCGGCGACGATCAACAGGCGCTTGCCGGCCTGGATGGCATCGGCGAGCAGCGCCGCGGCCGCGCCGGCATTGCGCAGCAGCGGCGGCGGCAGCAGGCCCGCCGGCTCGTAGCGCAGCTCCGCCGCGGAGCGGATGCGGCGCGCGGCATAGATGCGGGCGAGCACCGGGTGCACGCCCGCCGCCACGAGCTCGCGCCGGTCGGTCTCGCTGAACAGGCGCTCGACGATCTTCACGCGTAGCTCGCAAGCGCCTTGCGCCGGCGCCAGAAGCGGCGCAGGTCGCCGCGCACCACCTCGAAGGAGGCGCCGACATTGTCCGGAACATGCACGCTGACCATGCCGACGCGGCCGGCGCGCAGCGCCGCGAGCAGCGGCGCGAACCAGCGCGTCTCCAGCACGCCGATGAGGTCGTGCAGCTCGGCCGTGTGCCCGAGCGCGAGCGGCGCGCGCAGCTCGTCGAGTACCGCGAGGTGGCGTCCCTCGGCCGGCAGCGCGCCCAGCCACGCCGCCCCGTCCGGCGGCAGCGCGAGCGCCCGGGCGCCGCCGAGGCGCGCGAGGCCGAGCGGCAGCGGGTCCGTGGCGGCGACCGTGCGCCAGCGGCCCGCGGGCACGGCGGGCGCGCTTCCCGCGCCCCACAGCCACAGGCTGTTGACCGCCGGCAGGCCGTGCTCCTCCCGTGCCTGGTTCACCGGGTGCGCATGCAGCAGCATCTGCGCTTCGGTGAGCACCTGCTTCCAGCGCTTGCCGGCCTCGCCGCCGATGCGCGCGGTGAGATCGACATCGCGCCCGGCCGCCTCGATCGGCGGCACCGAGTGAAAAGCGAGCGGATCCTCCAGCCGCAGGCACCAGCGGTAGGCGTCGGTCGCCTGCAGGTGCAGCGCGCCGGCAAAATGGCCGTTGAGGGCGTCGACGAGGGCGTGCGCTTCGGCTGCGGTGAGCTCGAAGGCCGCGCCGGGGACCACGATCAGCCGATCGCGCAGCAGGCGCAGGTGCACCGGGTCGGCGCGCGCCCAGCACGCCCCGCCCGGGTCGGTGCCGTTGGCCACCAGCGTCAGCGCGCCGGCCGCGATGGGCGCATCCTCCAGCCCGAACGCCTCCTGCAGCCAGCTTTCCACCGAGTGCGACTCGCCGTTGGTGCCGCGCCCGCGCGCGAGCAGCAGCTCGAGCGCCGGGGCCCGCGTGTCGGCGGCCTCGGCGAACAGCCCCGGCACGATCAGCTCGCAGTGCATGGCGCGCAGAGGCGGCGCGTGCGCACGCCGCGGCGGGCAAGGTGCCGGGTGAGGATCCTGTATTCGTCGTAGTCGAGCGCCGGCAGGCGCGGCGCCGCCTCCAGGATCTCGCCGAGCGCCGCCTCGTCCTCGGCGGTGCCGAGGTAGCACCAGCGGTCGAGCACGTGCACCTCGGTCGCGTCGCGGCGCGGGTCGTGCTCGATCACGCCGATCGGACCGGGATGCGGCCAGTCGCGCGCCTTGAGCCGCGCGAGCGCCGTGGCGAGGCGGCCATGGTGCCCGTGCACGCTCTCCTTGCCCGCGCACAGCCCGCGGCAGCGTCCGAGCTGGTGGCGCCAGCACGCGCCCCCGCGTGCGGGCGTCTCGAACCCGAGCGCCTGCAGGCACAACCCCTCGGCGTCGGCGAGGGCGCGAAGCGCCTTGAGGGCGTCGCGCCGCGTGCGGAACAACCCGTGCACGAACGGCAGCGTGTCGGGATTGATCTCGGTCGCCAGCACGATGCGCAGGCGCTTCATGTCGAAGGCGAAGCCGCAGGGCGACTCGGCGCGGCGCAGCCGGCGGTTGTACGGCGGGGCGAGCGCCTTCACCAGGCGCGCCTCGCGCAGCAGCGCGCCCAGCTCGCCGGCGGTGCGCTGCCATTCGATGCGCCGCACCTCGCGCGCCAGCTCGGCCGCCTTCGGCGAGCGCAGTCCCGAGCAGAAATGCGCCAGCACGCGCGAGCGCAGCGAGACGCTCTTGCCCACGTACAGGGGCGCGCCCGACTCGCCGTGGAAGACGTACACGCCCGGCGCCTCGGGGATGGCGTCGATCGCGGCGCGGTCGAGGTGCGGCGGCAGCGCCGGCTGGCGCGCCACCTGCCGCGCGGCCACCGCGAGGATCTCCTCGCCGTGCTCGGCGGCCGCGAGCTTCAGGAACTGCCACACCGCCGCGGCATCGGACAGGGCGCGGTGGCGCGCCGGGCAGTCGAGGCCGTGGCGCGCGATGAGGCTATCCAGCGTGTGGCTCGCATGCTGCGCGTACAGCCGCCGCGACAGGCGCACGGTGCACAGCGTCTTCGCCAGGAACTTCGCGCCGGCGCGCTCGAACTCGTGGCGCAGGAAGCCGTAGTCGAAGCGCGCGTTATGCGCGACGAAAAGGCGCCCCGCGAGCCGCCCCTCGAGCTCGCCGGCGAGGCTGCGGAACGAGGGCGCCGCGGCGACCATGTCGGTGCTGATGCCGGTCAGGGCCTGGATCGGCGCGGGTATCGACCCGCCGGGATTGACCAGCGTGGACCACTGGGAGGTGAGCTCGAAGCCGTCGATCTGCAGCACCGCGATCTCGGTGACGCGGTCCTGCGCCGGCTGCGAGCCGGTGGTCTCCAGGTCGACGACCGCCAGGCGGGATTCTGCGAGCATCCGCTTAGCCGCCCAGTGGGACGTGGCGGGGTTGGGCCCGCACGCGCTCGAGCCAGACGCCGATCGCGGGATAGCGGCCGAGCTCGAAGCCGGCGTCGGGCGCGCAATGGGTATAGGCGTACAGCGCGATGTCGGCGATCCCGTAGCGGCCGCCGGCAAAGTAGGGCTCGCGCGCGAGGTGCTGCTGCATCACGCCGAGGGCGCGGTGGCCGTGCTCGTGCAGCCGCGGCAGCTCCGCGCGCCGCGCAGAGCCGGGCGGCTCGTAGCGCAGGATCGAGCGCGCCACCGCCACGTAAGGCTCGTGGCTGTACTGCTCGAAGAACATCCACTGCAGCGCGCGGGCGCGCTCGAGCCGCCCCTCCGGCGCAAGCCGCGAATCCTCCGCAAGGTACCAGAGGATGGCGTTCGATTCCGCCAGCGCCGTGCCGTCCTCGAGCGCGAGCACCGGCACCTTGCCGTTCGGGTTCAGCGCCAGGAAGCCGGGCAAGCGGGTCTCGCCGCGCGCGGCGCTCACCTCGTTCCAGCGATACGGCACCCCGAGCTGCTCGAGCAGGAGCTTGACCTTGTAGCAGTTGCCGGAGTCGGCCATCCCATGGACGGTGAACACGCGGCGCATTGTAGCGGTCCAACCCGCATGTCCCGCCTGTCGCTCGCCGCCGCCGCGGCGCTCGTCCTCGCCGGCTGCACGCCCATGCAATGGGTGCGGCCCGACGTGACCCTGGAGCAGGCGCAGCTCGACGCCGCGCATTGCCAGCAGGAGGCCTGGCGCGAGGCCCGCTGGCGCAGCTTCCTGTACCGACCCTACGGACCGATGGTGCTGCACGACCCGCTCGGGCGCCGCTTCGTCTGGGGCTACCCGCCCTTCGGCGGTCCGTTCCAGGACGAGTTCATGGAAGAGTCGCGGCTCATGCACTTCTGCATGCGCGCCAAGGGCTATCAGCTCGTGCCGATGGATTGATCCGTCAGGCCGACACGATCCAGCCTTCGGCCGGCGGCACGCTTGGGGGCAGGCCATAGCCGGGCTGCCGCGCCGCCCAGGCCGCCTGCACGGCGCAGATCGCCGCATCGAGCGCGTCGCCGCTGCCGTCGTCGAGAAGCCGCTTTTCCAGCGTCGTGACCAGGCGGATGCCGAGCGGCTCGCCCCGGCCCAGGGCCGCGAGGATCCTCGCGCGCACCGCGCGGCGCGCCGCGGTCTGCTCGCTGCGGGTATCGCTCTTGTAGGACTCGCGGATGCCGAGCTGGCGGCGCGCCAGCAGCCCCGGATAAGCTTCCAGCGCCACGCGCGCATCGTCGCCCCGGCGCAGCGCCGGCAGATGCACCCCTGCCGCCGCGAGCCGCGGTGCGCCTTCGTGGAACATGAGCGCCACGGGCGGATTGACGAGCTTCATCGGGCTGGAGGAGCCCGCCGGGAGGTCGGTCGCGCGGTGCGCATAGCGCCGGCCGGCCGGACGCGTTTGCCGGTAGGCGTCGAGGAGCGCGCGGAATTCCAGGCGTGAGTAGCGGCTCGCATGCCGCACCAAGCCCTGCCAGGTCCGCGGCCAGCCCAGGTCGCCCACCAGCTCGCGCGGCACGCTGAAGGGAAAATCGAAGCCTCCGACCCAGGGTCCCGCGCGCCGGAGCAGCGCCTCGAACTCGGAGAACGAGACGAGCGCCTCGAGATGCTCGATCACCAGCCGGCGAGCGCGCAGCGTTCCCACGGCCACGGTGATCGGCTTTGCCCGGCGCGGCGCGCAGGTGAAGTCGACGCCGTAGATCCTCAAGGGGCGCGCAGCGCCTCGGCGGAGAGGTTGTGGATGCGGCCGTAGCCGGCGACGAAGCGCGCATCGGTGGGCACGATCCGCCAGAACGAGAAATCGGCCAGCGTGAAGTTGATCGCCTGCGCCGGGAACCGCGCCAGCCATTTCGCCTTCAGGGGCGGGTCGTCCTCGCGGAGCTGGACGGCCTCGCCGCGGATGGTGACGCGCATCAGCGTGAACGGATCGGCGCGCGCATCGTCGGTTTCGGCGATCGAGAGCGCGACGCGCGGATCGTGCAGCAGGTCCTGCGTATGCCAGGCGAGGCGGCTCACGTGGATGTGGAACGCGGCGCAGCGCTCGTCGGCGAGGTAGAGCGTCATCGACGCCATGGGCGCGCCGCCGCGCAGCGTGGCGAGGTGCGCGATGCGCTCCTTGCGCAGGAGCTGCGTGAGCGCGCTGTGGGTCTGCGGGTCCACGAGGACGATTGTAGTATTCTCGGCCGATCGTGCGTTACGAGCTCATGGTCGGCCTGCGCTACACCCGCGCAAAGCGCCGCAACCGCTTCATCAGCTTCATTTCGCTCATCTCGATGGCCGGCATCGCCCTCGGCGTGAGCGTGCTCATCGTGGTGCTGTCGGTGATGAACGGCTTCCAGACCGAAGTGCGCACGCGCATCCTCGGGGTCGCCTCGCACCTGCAGCTCACCGGCCCGAACGGCATGCTCCGCGACTGGCCCGCGGTGGCCGCCGCCGCGGCCGAGCATCCGCGGGTGCTCGCCGCGGCGCCCTTCGTGCAGGCGCAGGGCATGCTGAGCGCCGACCGCGGCGCCCGCGGCGTGGCGGTGCGCGGCATCCTGCCCGAGGCCGAGGCGAAGGTCGCGGAATTCGACGCCCACATGGTGAGCGGCAGCCTGCAGGCGCTGCGCGAAGGCGAGTTCAACGTGGTGCTGGGCTCCGACCTCGCGCGCGCCCTCGGCGTGACGCGCGGCGAGCGCCTCGCGCTGATCGCGCCGCAGGGCCTCATCACGCCCGCGGGGGTGGTGCCGCGCCTGCGGCAGTTCACCGTGGCCGGCACCTTCGAGGTGGGTTTCAACGAGGCCGACGCCGGGCTGGCGCTCATCCACCTCGCCGACGCGCAGCGCCTCTATCAGATGGGCGAGCAGGTCTCGGGCGTGCGCCTGAAGCTCGCGGACCTGTTCGAGGCGCGCACCGTGGGGCGCGAGCTGATGGCGCGGATGCCCGAGCTGTTCGCGTGGGACTGGACGCGCGCCCACGCCAACCTGTTTCGCGCGGTGCAGATCGAGAAGCGCATGATGTTCATCATCCTCACGCTGATCATCGCCGTGGCGACCTTCAACGTCGTCTCGACGCTGGTGATGCTGGTCACCGACAAGCAGGCCGACATCGCCATCCTGCGCACCCTGGGCGCGGCGCCCGGATCGATCCTGAAGATCTTCGTCGTGCAGGGCGCCGTGATCGGCGTGCTTGGCACGCTGCTCGGGGTCGCGGGCGGGGTGATCCTCGCGCTCAACGTCGAGACCGTGGTGCCCGCCCTCGAGCAGGCGCTCGGCTTCAAGTTCCTGGCGAAGGACGTGTACCTCATCCCCGACCTGCCCTCCGAAGTCCACCTCGACGACGTGATCGGCGTGGCGATGATCTCGCTCGCGCTCGCCTTTCTCGCCACCCTCTACCCCAGCTGGCGCGCCTCGAAGATCAATCCGGCCGAAGCCCTGCGGTATGAGTGACCCGGTGCTCGCCTGCCGCGGGCTGGCGAAGACCTACCACGGCCCGGCCCCGGTGCCGGTGCTGCGCGGCGTGGACCTCGAGGTGCGGCGCGCCGAGCGCATCGCCATCATGGGGCGCTCCGGCTCGGGCAAGTCCACCCTGCTGCACCTCCTGGGCGGCCTCGACACGCCGACCGCGGGCACGGTGCTGGTGCAGGGCAAGCCCTTCAGCGCGATGCGCGAAGCCGAGCGCGGGCGCGTGCGCAACGCGACCCTCGGCTTCGTCTACCAGTTTCATCACCTGCTGCCCGAGTTCAGCGCCGCCGAGAACGTGGCGATGCCGCTGCTCATCCGCCGCCTGCAGCGCCCGGCGGCGCTCGACAAGGCCGCGCGCATCCTCGCTGAGATCGGCCTTGGCGCGCGGCTCGAGCACCGGCCCGGCGAGCTCTCCGGGGGCGAGCGCCAGCGCTGCGCTTTCGCGCGCGCGCTCGTCACCGAGCCGGCGTGCGTGCTGGCCGACGAGCCCACCGGCAACCTCGACACCCACACCGCGGACGAGGTGTTCGACGCCATGCTGCGGCTGTCGGCCTCGCACGGCACCGCGTTCGTGCTGGTCACGCACGACCCCGGCATCGCGGCGCGCGCCGAGCGGGTGCTGCTGCTGGAGGACGGGCTGCTGCGGCTGCGCTGACCTAGCTGTGTAAAGCCGATAGGTTGTTCAGGGAAAGGCCGAGTCGGCGGATTGGCGGAAGGTCATTGAGACTGGCATGTGGTCGATGCCAGTTGTAGCGGTGCAGCCAAGGTAGCCAAGCCATGGCGCGCTCGCGGTCATTGGCGTAGCTGCGTGCGTAGGCCCACTCCCGGAGCGTGGTTTGGATGAAGCGCTCAGCCTTGCCGTTGGTCTGGGGCCGGTAGGCGCGGGTGAAGGAGTGCTTGATGCCCAGGCGCTGGCAGGCGCGCCGGAAGCGCTTGGAGCGGTAGCAGGTTCCGTTGTCGGTGAGGATGCGGGCGATCTTGATGCCCAGGCGGCGGTAGTAGCGCACCAGGCGTACGAGAAACCGAGCGGCGCTCGAGCCGCGCTCGTCGCAGTAGAGCTCCCCGTAGGCGACGCGAGCGTGGTCGTCGATTGCGACATGCAGGTACTGCCAGCCGGCGCCCGGGGATTCGATCTGGCGGTTGCCGGTCACCCGGTGCCCGGGTCGGCGAAAGCGCGCCAGGCGCTTGGTGTCCAGGTGCACGAGTTCCCCTGGGTGCTCATGCTCGTAGCGCTGCGCGGGCGCCTTGGGTTCGAGACTCGATAGTCGGCTAAGGCCAAGCTTCGCCAAGTAGCGCGCCACGGTGCTTAGCGGCGCCTTCACTCGCTGGGCGATCTGTCGGTAGGAGCAGCGCTGACGCCGTAGCCGCTCAACGCTCAGGCGCTGCCGTGCGCTCAAGGCACAGCGAACACGCCTGGGACGCGACGGGCGATCACGCAGCCCGGCGCTACCTTCCTTCCTGAACCGGGACAACCACTTGTAGATCGTTCTCAGGGAAACGCCCGCAGCCGCTGACGCAGCTGCGGGCGTTAAAAGCCGTTCCAGTACCTGCTTCACAAACCGTTCTCGACCGAACGGGGTCAATCGGGCATTCTTGTGCACGTTCATTGAGGGCTCCCTTTAGCGTTCTGACGTTTGGCGACATCAGCTTCGCTTAACAGCCTTCAATGAACAACCTATCGAGAAATCACACCTAGCTCGTCTTGACGTAGCTCGCTTCGAGGCAGACGTTCACCAGCGCCTGCCGCTTTTCCTCCTTCACCACTTTCAGCGCGCGCTCGAGCGCGGGCATGAGCGCTTTCGGATCCTCGACGCGCTCGCCGTGACCGCCGCTTGCCTGGATCACGTGCTCGAAGCGCGGCGAGGGCTCGAGCGTGGCGAAGGGCGGCGCCTTGGTGGCGGCCGCATGGCCCTTCGGATAGGTGGCGAGCGTGGAGCGGTGGACTGCGGCCCAGCGCGCGTTGTTCGCCACGATGAACAGCACGGGCAAGCGCATCGCTTCGGAAACATAGTGCGCCGCCGTCGGGTTGCCGAACATGTACGCGCCGTCGCCGATCGCGCAAATCACCGTCTGGTCGGGCGCCGCGAGCTTGACGCCGAGCGCCGCGCCAAGCCCCCAGCCGAGGCCTCCGGCGGAGGCGTTGCCGAAGTAATGCCCGGGCTCGCGGATCACCAGCTCCTCCAGCACCGCCGGATATTCGTTCACGAGCACCGCGCTCGGGTCGATCAGGCGATTGATGCAGGCGGAGAGCCATTTGCCGGAGATGGCCGCCGGCATCGGTTCCGGTCCGGCACGTCCCTGCGCGCGGATCTCGGCCGAGCGCCTGGTCACCGCCTGGCGGCGCTGCTCGATCTTGGCGGGCGATACGGCGTGCTTCTGCGCCGCGCGCCAGAGCGCCTGCAGGGTGGGCGCCACGGCCCCGGTGAGCGCGAGGTCGGTGCGGAAGCCGCGCAGCGGGTAGCGCGCGAAGAGCGGGTCGGGGCCGATGTGCACCACCTTGGCGTCCGCCCGCGGTGCGCCCTCCTTCGGGATCCACGGCACGTCGCAATCGACCACCAGCACGAGGTCCGCTTCCTTGAGCAGCGGATGCGGGTCCCAGCCGCAGTGCATGGGGTGCTCGGTGGATAGCGCGAGGTAGCGCGGCCGGTAATGCACCACCGGCACCGCCATCGCCTGCGCAAGCTGCTCGATCGCGCGCGACGCCTCAAGATTGCGCCCGCCGTTGGCGGTGATGAGAAGCGGCTGCTGCGCCCCGCCTAGGAGCTCGGCGGCGCGATCGAGCACCTCCGGGTCCGCGGCCGGCGCGGACGCCGGCGCGATCGTGGCGGTGGCGGCGTGGGGCTGCTTGAAGCCCGCGGCGAGGATCTCGCGCGGCAGCGTGACGTACACCGGGCCCTGCGGCTCGCTTTTCGCGATGGCGAGCGCCCGGTCGAGTACCGTCTCCACCTGCTCGGGATGGCGCAGCTCGTAATCCCATTTCACGAACTCGCGCAGCATGCCGCCCTGGTCGAAGTGCTCCTGCGCCCAGTGGATGTAGTTGTTGCGCGCCGCCGGCAGGGTGCCCGACTCGGTGATCGGCGTGCGGCCCGCCGTGAGCAGCAGCGGCACGTTCTGCCGCGAGGCGTTGATGACCCCGTTCAGGCAGTTCGCGGTGCCGACACCGACATGCACCATCATGGCCTGCGGCCGGCCCGTGACCATGGCATAGCCGTGCGCCATGGCGACGCCCATATTCTCGTGGGGGACCAGGACCACCTCGGGCAGCCGCCAGCCGAGCTTCTGGCCCTTGGCATAGGCCTCGACCACCGGCGCGAAGTCGGTGCCGCCGTTGGCGAACAGGTAATCGACGCCGCGCGCGGCGAGCAGGCCGAGCCAGGCCTCGGCCGCGGTCTCGGGGGCGAAAACGACGGGGGAATCTGATTTCATGGCGCGATCTTACCGGCTAGTCGAAAAGGAGGATTGTCAAACCCGTTTTGACACTTTAGACTCGCGGCCATGAATTGCGCCGAGCGGCTGGTCGACATTTTCGGCACCCAGGCCGAGGTGGCGCGCGCGTTCCAGCTCGACCGCGCGGTCGTGCACCACTGGGTGAAGACCGGCTACGTGCCGGCGCGCTGGGCCGGCGAAGTCGAGCGCGTCACCGCCGGCCGCATCAGCGCGGTCGATGTCGTCAGCGAAGCGAGCCTCAAGAACCCCGTACGGGTGAAATCCCGCCCGGGCGACGCCCCATTCGGTATTCCGCCAGAAAGCGACCCCATGACCCAGTACGCACCCGCCAAGCGCATCCAGTCGTTCCATCCCCCGCAGCGCACGCTGATGGGCCCCGGCCCGACCGAGATCCATCCGCGCGTGCTCACCACCATGAGCCAGCCGGCGATCGGCTATCTCGACCCGGTGTTCGTCGAGATGATGGAGGAGCTGAAGGCGCTGCTGCGCTACGTGTACCAGACGAAGAACCCGCTGACGTTCCCGCTCTCCGGGCCGGGATCGGTGGGCATGGAATACTGCTTCGTCAACATGGTGGCGCCGGGCGACAAGGTGGTGGTCTGCCAGAACGGCGTCTTCGGCGGCCGCATGCTCGAGAACGTGGTGCGCTGCGGTGGCACGCCGGTGGTAGTCGAGGACCGCTGGGGCGATCCGGTCGATCCGCAGAAGCTCGAGGACGCGCTGAAGAAGAACCCCGACGTCAAGGTGGTCGCGTTCGTGCATGCCGAGACCTCGACCGGCGCGCAGTCCGACGCCAAGCTGCTCACGCAGATCGCGCACAAGCACGGGGCGCTCGTCATCGTCGATGCGGTCACCTCGCTCGCCGGCACGCCGGTGAAGGTGGACGAGTGGGAGATCGACGCCATTTACTCGGCGAGCCAGAAATGCCTGTCGTGCACGCCGGGGCTCTCGCCGGTGTCGTTCTCCGAGCGCGTGGTCGAGCACGTCAAGAAGCGCAAGGACAAGATCCACAGCTGGTTCATGGACATGAACCTGCTGCTGGGCTACTGGAACGCGAGCACCCGCACCTACCATCACACCGCGCCGACCAACTCGCTGTTCGCCCTGCACGAGGCGCTGCTGCTCATCCGCGAAGAGGGGCTCGAGAACTGCTGGGCCCGCCACCTGCGCCACCATGTGGCGCTCAAGGCCGGGCTCGAGGCGATGGGCCTCAAGTTCTTCGTCGCCGAGAAGTCCCAGCTGCCGCAAATGAATGCGGTGCTCTGCCCCGAGGGCGTGAACGAGGAGGAGGTGCGCAAGCGCCTGCTCGGCGAATTCGGCCTGGAGATCGGCGCGGGCCTGGGGCCCCTCAAGGGCAGGATCTGGCGCTTCGGGCTGATGGGCTATTCGTGCCGCCCCGACAACGTCATGCTGTGCCTCTCCGCGCTCGGCTCGGTGCTCTCCGACATGGGCTTGCCGGTGCACGTCGGCGATGCCGAGGCCGCCGCGCACGGCGCCTACGCACAGATGCACGCCAAGGACGCTCAGCGCAAGAAGCGCGCCGCGTAGAATTCGGGGTCAGGGTCGTAATTCGGCGAGCTGCAATCGCGGCCCGAATTACGACCCTGACCCCGAATTGGATACCCTGACCCACGCTCTCTCGGGCGCGCTGGCCGCGCGCGCGACGGCGCCGAAGCCGGCGGCCGGGGCGGCGCTCGGGCGGCGTGTGGTGGCGGGATTCCTCGCCGCAGCGGCGCCGGACCTCGATTTCGTCATGAGCTACGCCGGGCCGGTGGTCTACCTCGAGCACCACCGCGGCGTCACGCACTCGCTCGTCCTGCTGCCCTTGTGGGCGCTGTTGCTGGCGTGGCTGCTCGCGAAGCTGCTGCGCGAGCCGGGCGGCTGGCGGGCGCTCTACGGCGTCACCGCGCTCGCCATCGCGGTGCACATCGCCGGCGACTGGATCACGAGCTTCGGCACCATGATCCTCGCGCCGTTCTCCGACTGGCGCGCGGCGCTCGGCACTACGTTCATCATCGACCTGTGGTTCAGCGGCATCATCGTCGCCGGCCTGCTGCTGTCCCTCGCCTTTCGAAGAACGCGAATTCCCGCCGTCGCCGCGAGCGCCGTCCTGGTCGGCTACGTCGGGCTGCAGTACGTGCAGCAGCAGCGCGCGATCAGCTTCGGCGAAGAATACGCGCGCGCACAGGGCCTCGCGCCGGCGAACGTGACGGCGCACCCGCGCCCGGTGTCGCCGTTCAATTGGACGGTGTTCGTGAGCGACGAGCGCACGCACCGCTACGCGCACGTCAACGTGGTGCGGCGCGAGCCGCGCCCCGACGCGGAAGGCTTCTTTGCGCGCCTCGATGCGCCCTACCTGCCCCTTGAGCAGGCGCAGTGGTCGGTGCGCACCCGCTTCGGACCGCCGGAGCTGGAGGCGCTCGGCCGGGAAGCGTGGCGGGCGCCCGCGCTCGGCTTCTTCCGCTGGTTCGCCGACGTGCCGGCCTTCGACGGCATCACCGAGGGCTCGACCTGCGTGTGGTTCGCCGACCTGCGCTTTCTCACGCCGGGGCGCGCCGGCATGCCTTTTCGCTACGGCGCCTGCCGCGAGCGCCCGGGCGAGCCCTGGCGTGCCTACCAGCGCGCCGGCGAGACGCGCTTCCTCGTTCGCTGAGCTAGTAGTTCTCGCGGAAGTAGATGAACTGCGAGGGCTGGCCGCCGAAGAGGCCGAACGCCGCGCGCGACTTCGGGTCAGCCGTGAAGGTGGTCACGCCCCAGTTGCCCTTGAGATAGGACCTGCCGGCGGCGCTGAGGTCGATGCCCAGGCTCACCGCGCCGCGCGAAGTGGGCGTGGGCAGGGGCTTCGTGAGCGTCAGGCTACCCACGCCGGCGCTGAACGCCCCCCCCAGCCCGCTGACGTTCGCGGCGTTCATGTTCCCCGCGTTGATCCCGCCGAAGTAGTCGCTGAAAGCGGCGTGCGCGGCGTTGATGGAGGTGCAGTTGTCCGCGGCGTTGGTGACGAAGGCACTGCCCGTCCAGTATTCGGTGCGGATCGGGATCGGCAGGTCGAGCTTCTCGCTTCCGGTCGCATTGTCCAGGCGCAGCCGTCCGAAGCGCATCGCCTTGCCGCCGGTGAAGGCCATGCCGTTGCCGGCGCTCGCCTGGCCGAAGCGCGCGGGGTTCGAGGCAAGCGCGACGCCGTCGGCGTCGATCACGTTCAGGGCGACGCTGATCTCGGCGTCGAAAGGCGCCACCGCGCCGGTGCGCGCGAAGGCGATGCCGCTGCCCGCGCTGAAAGTGAGCGTGCCGCTGCCCCCGCCCGCCACGGCGATCGCCGGGTCGGCCGACACGGCGGGCACCAGGGCGAGGTCGAGGGCGCCGCTCGCCGCCGCATAGCGCGCGGCCTGCGTGACGGGCGTCAGCGTGCTGTTCGTGAGGCGCCACCACGTTCCCTCATAGAGCGCGGTGGTGTCGTTGGCGAAGTTTCGCGCCGTCACCGTGATGACCGGGGCGGTGCCGTAGTTGAAGACCTGTCCGACGTACGTAAAGGCGCCGCACGCGGCGGCAAAGGAGGGCGCGTTGTAGGCGACGGTGAAGTGGTCCGGCACGAAGCGGCCCACGTCGAGCGCCGCCGAGACGATCTCGCGCTCGGCGCTGCTGGAATCGGCCGCATCGACCTGCGCGAAGGTCGCGTCGACGAGCTGCAGGCGGAACGCGCCCACCTCGGAGTAGGTCGCCGCGTCGGTGGCGAGCTGCCCCGACGAGAAGGCGGCATCCAGGCTCAGCGTGCCGAAGCTCGAGGTGCAGGCGGCGCCGGCGCAGGCGGTGCGCACGACCGTGGGCGTGCCGGCGTAGTTCGACGTCACCGCGCCGCCGCCGTTGACCGCGTTCGCCCGCACGCTGAAGGGCCGGCCCGCCTTGTGCGTGACCGAGCCGAACGTCACGTCTGTCAGCGCCCGCCCGGTGCCCGCGCTCTCCCAGTCGTTGTCGCTCACCGTCAGGGCCGTGAAGGCGCTCGGGCGGATGGCGAAGTTGTCCGTCGAGCAGGTCACGACGCTGGGGGAGCCCGTCGGCCAGCTCACCCGCACCCGCACGTCGCGCCAGGAATTGGCGACCGCAGCGAAGGCAACGGTCGAACGGCCGTTCGTGATCGTCGGATGCGGCGAGACCGTCTGCACGAGCGTCGAGGAGGTCGGGCAGTTGTTGGCGTCGAGTGGAACGCCAAGGGAGTTGTTGCCGAGCAGCTCGACGATCACCGAATCGTTGAACGCATTCTGCTGGGCGCCGCCGGAGATCGAGACGACGTCGAGGCTGAACGCCGTGCCGGCGACCTTGGTGCGCACGACGCCGGTGATCGCCCCCGCGGCTGTCGCTGTTTCAAAGGCGTTGAAGGAGCCGGGCGTCACGATGACGGATTTCTTGGCCGCGACGGCAAAGTCCCCGAACCCGTTGATGGCGCTTGCCTGCGTCGTGGTCGCGGTGCGTGTGCCGGTTGTCGTGGTGCTCCAGGCGCCCCCGCTGAAACGCTCCACCTCGAATTGCAGCGGGTCCGCTCCCGCATCGACATCACCCGCGACGAACGTGAACGTGGCGCTGAAGCCGGCACCCGGCAGCCCGACGCCGCCGTTCACCAGCGTCCAGTAGCGATTGACGCTCAGCGACTCGTCGAGGCCGGAGGAGGCGATGCTGGGATGATCGCCGGCGCTCTGGCTCACCGATCCCGTGAGGTTGCCCGCTGTCGTTCCGGCGACGAACACCAGCGTCATCGGCCGGTATACCGTGGCGCCGCCGACATGGAACGTGCACGTGGAAGCGCCTGCCGGAATCGCCATGCGCAGCATGCCGGCGACGTGGCCCGCGGTACGCGCGACGGCCGAGGCGCAGCTCGCCGTGGTGATCAGGGTATTCGCGCCCGTGGTGACGACGCCGGCCGTGAGCGTCAGCGTACTGCCCACGGTCGCGTTTCCCGCGAGCGTCACGCCGCTCTCGTTATTGACGCGCAGCCGGCCATAAGTGCGGGCGCTCAAGATCTGAGCAGCGCCGCCGACGTAGTCGACGAGCAGGTTCGTGAGTGTCTTCGTTGCGATGGTGTACTGCGAATCGAAGTCGGCCGTGGCCGCGGTCCGGGTTACGCGCACCGTGCCGGTGCCGGTGAGCGTCCCGGTGCCGCCGACGACGACCCCCGGGTCCGGCGCCAGCGTAGTACCGGCGCCGTTCATGTTGAGCGTCCCATTGACGTCGAAGCTGCTTGGCGCGGACACCACGCCTGTAACATTCGACACCGTGAAGTTGTTGTAGGTGTAGGCGCCCACGCTTTGGGCGCCGCTGCCGTTGTAGTTCACCGTCCCGGTCGCCGGCGTGAACGTGGCGCCGCTGTCCACATCGCCGGCAACGTTCAGTGCGCCTGCGCCCGTGAAAGTGATGCGTGCATTGGAGGTGTTCCCCGCTATGACGACGTCGCCCTGCACGGTTACCGTGCCGCTGGACAGGGTCAGCTCGGCGCGCCGATTCCCGTTTCCGCCGCTGATGGTCAAGCCGCCCGCGCCGATGGTTAGCGTCTGCGTGCCCACGATCAGCGTGGAGGTGGTGTTATTGGGCGTGGCCGAGGTGATCGTCACCGCCTGAGCCGCGGCCGCGGCGGTCAAGGTGACGTTGTGGTTGTTGCGAATCGTTGCGGTGTCCGCCGCGCCCGGGGTGCCTCCGCCGCAGGAGGTCCAGGTCGCGGCCGCGTTCCAGTTGCCGTTGCCGTTGGACAGGCAGTCTGCCGAATGCGCGAATCCGCTCGCCAGCAGTGTTGTCATCCCAAAAACCAGCCACCGAATCCGCTTCATCCCCTGCACCCTAGCCATCCTCCTGCGCCCGGGCAGTGAAGTTATTGCGCTTTTCCAGATTCTTGCGCCGGACTGCCCGGCAAGCATGATACGGGAAGCCCGAGCTTTATCGCCCGGCGAGCGTCTCGGCGAGGACGTGGAAGAGCTCGATGCTCGCGTCGATCTCCTCCCGGTTGATCGACACGCTCTCGACGTTGACGCCGAGCGGGATGGCGTCGCGGTAGGGTTCGTCGAGGATGCGGCGCAAATTGTCGCGGCAGATCTCGATCGAGCGTGCGAGCGGGCGGGCGGCGCCGAAGAT